>NZ_SMJZ01000380.1 GCF_004348345.1 Nonomuraea longispora | reverse complement strand
CCCGCTGCTGTTCACGTCGACACACCGTCACAATCCGTGACGAACATCAACTAAAGCCGTAGTATGAAGTCCAACGACCTGGCAACTTTCACAGAGCACCCCTGGTCAGATTCGCGAAGCGCCATCAGCGAGGACGAATACCGCAGACAGCAGTCGGCGGGGACGGCCCGCCGACGCGCGAGCCGTCCAGGCCCCGCACGCGTTGAAGAGCCCTTCCTCGGCGCAGAGCCGAGCGAGCACCAGCACCGCCGCCAGAAGGCCGATCACCGGTCCCAGCCGCTCGGCCTCGGCACGGGCGTGCTCGGAGGAGATCGCTCCGGTTACGACCACGATGACGGCGGCCGGGACCGCAGCGACCGCCTCCGGTAGGCCGAATGGCCGAGTGACCGCCCACGTCAGCACCGTCACAAGCAGGGCTGCCGATAGCAGCTCCGCCATCGGGGTGGTCAGAATCCGGGCCTCCCGAACGCGGTCGGCACCCCTTCGCCGTCATCTCCAAGGGCGAGCGGGGTGAACATCGGCACGATCCCTTGACCGAAGCTCCGCTCGGTAAGTGTGCCAGCGCGATTGGCCAGCAGGTCGATAGGCCGGTGGGTGTCCATGTCGACCGGGATGGTGCCATAGTGACGACCGCGGCGCGCGGCGAAGTCGTCGACGCCCAGGGCATGGATGTGCCCGATCAGGGCGGAGCGGCTGACCGCCAAGCCGAACAAGGCTGCCAGACGTGCCCCAGCCCGACCGGCCAGCGCCAATGCGATGCTCTCCAGCACGCTGCGCAGCAGTGATGTGCGACGGGGGCGCCGCTGGGTCACCACGGGTACCTGCTCGACAAAGGTGCACACCTGGCGGGCGGTGTTGTCGCAGAAGCACCGGCGCGCCTCCAAGTCGATCAGCACCGGCCGTCCTGCCGCTGTCAGATCGCGAAGACGCCGCCGACAGCGGCTGTGCTGCCGACCAGTAGGCGTAGAGCATTGGTGGCAGGCCGTTTCTACGGTACGCGTCCGAGTTTTGATCAATACGTCACTCCCGTCCTGCTCGACGGTCTCAACATGCACCTGATTCAAGCGTAGAAGGAGCAGATGAAACGCAGCCGGCTTCCTTGCCCGCCGGGGCATGCTGCCGGTGACCGCACGGCAGCTCGTTGATGATCAGTTCTGGGATGGACCGAATTATGACGAAGCGGCCGTTCCCATGTTGACCGAGTTATGCAATCGCGGCCACTGGCCTTGCTACTGTTTCGCCAAGCGTTTAACTTTTCACTATCACTTCGCGGAAGCTGAACCAGATCTCGAACACATCGACATTTCCACACGCCAAACCCCTTAAGTAGCGCTCATCGAATAAACCCAGGGATGATCATGCGCTCCATCAAACTGGGCGCGGTTCACGCAGCGTGTCCGGGGTGGCCTTCCGGTCCGGTTGGGTGACATGCCGACCCGTGGACAATGAGGGCGGTAGGGGCTAACGCCTCGGTATCAGAGTTCTCGAGGCGATAGCGATCACGAGCGTCGTCACGAGCACGGGCACGAGCGGTGCGTATAGGTTCGCGTGGCTGAGCATCAAACTTCCCAGAAAGGCACCGAATGTCACGCCCATGATGCCCCCAATCATGCGCCGCGCCGCCGGCAGCGTGAGCGACCGGGTTGCGACAGCGCCCAGCAACCCGACGGTGACCGTGAGGGCCGTCGTCGACACGCCCTGCACTTGCAGCGACTCGATAGCGTTCATCTGCATGCCCATCGACATCGCACCTGTGGCGACCATAATATAGATCATCTCGGTAGAGCGCGAGGTCGTCATCCACACGACAAGGAAGATGATCTGCAATGCTAGCCCGGCTGCCAGCGTAACGGACACGCGAGACGACCAGAGGGTGTCCTTCCCCTCGGTGTGCGTTTGCGGTCTGGATTTCCGAAGGATCCGCATCGCCAGCGCGCCGCCCACGATGAAGCCTCCCAAGGAGATGACCACATAGACAAGATTCGGACCCGCAGGCGGGCGAATGCCCCCGAATGCAAGTCCAAGGAACACGATGTTGCCCGTCTGAAACGCCGTGAAAACCTTACCGAAGAACAGAAAACAGATCGCGTCGTAGACGCCTGTCGAAAACGAAAGTGCCACGAGAAGCCAATCCCGAATTATCGAGCGCGCTGGCGTCACGCTTCCCTTGCCCATCGATGTGTCTCTCTGCTTGATATCAATCAAAATTGCGCTGGTTGCTGCGCGGCGGCCCTGTTCACGCTGCACAACGCTCAGGGCGAGCGCGCGTGAACTTCCCATCACGGTCACGTCTACGAACGCGCATAAATCGATCTATGCGGTCCTGTCAGTGCAGACTAAGCGGCCGGGGTCCGCAGGAGTGGATCCATGCTCGGCGTGTTGCCTGCTGGGTGATGCTGGCTCTTCGAACTTGATCGGGGTGTGAGGATCCGCCTGGCCTAGCACTCCAGTGACACTTTGCGGTCATGGTATTGATCTGTGCTGGTAGTGGCAGTGTCGGGCTGTTGCTTGGTGACGGCGGCACCAGTCTGACCAGCGCAGAACGTGCGCGGTTGAGGGGGTGCCGGGTCAGGGACGTTCCCCCTTGAATGTGGACACCTTGGAGACTGGATCTTGAGGTCCAGGGGAAGAGATGTTCCTGATGGTGATGAAGAACTACCCGCCCGAGTTCAAGGCCGACGCGGTGGCGCTGGTGCTGTCGAGGCCGGATCGCACGATCACGTCGATCGCGCGGGATCTGGGGGTCAGCCGAGAGACGCTGCGCGTGTGGGTACGAGCCGCGCAGGCTCGGGGTGAAGGCGGGCAACGAGCGGCCGGCGAGGTCAGGACCGGCAAGGACACGCCCAGGATCTCCTCCACCGTCTCCCGGGCGATCACCAGTCGCAACACCCGGTCCTCCTCGGCCTCCAACCGACGGGTCAACTCGGCGATCTGCTCGCGAAGCTGTTCCACCCGCTCACGGGCCGCGTTCTCCCGCCGCTCCAACTCCTCCAGCAACGAGCTCATCGCCACCACCGTCTCACGCGTCTGCTCACACGGTAGACAACGATCACCCGTCCCAACAGCCCAGACCTTATCCGCCCAGCTCAGCCACTCTCTCAGAGGGAGCCAGACCCGTGCTCATTGTCCGGCTGGGCGCCCAGCGGAACCTGCATGCCGACATGG
>NZ_SMJZ01000037.1 GCF_004348345.1 Nonomuraea longispora | reverse complement strand
CCCCTCGCCCGCCCCGGCTACTCTCTCGCCATGGTCACTCGCGCAGACATCGGCGTCATCGGCGGCTCAGGCTTCTACTCCCTGCTGGACGACGCGGAAGAGATCGAGCTCTCCACCCCCTACGGACCGCCGAGCGATGTCGTCACGGTCGGGCGCATCGGCGCACGTTCCGTGGCGTTCATCCCCCGGCATGGCCGCAACCACCGTTTCCCTCCCCACCGCATCCCCTACCGCGCCAACCTCTGGGCGCTGCGCTCACTCGGCGTGCGGCAGGTGCTCGCGCCCAGCGCCGTGGGCTCGCTGAAGGCCGAATACGGCCCTGGCACCCTGGTCGTCCCCGACCAGCTCATCGACCGCACCTCAGGCCGCGTCCAGACCTATTACGACGCCGACGGTGCCGTCCACGTCCCGTTCGCCGACCCCTACTGCCTGTCCGGCCGGGCCGTGGCCGTGCGAGCCGCCGAAGCCGGCGGCTGGGAGACCGTCGACGGCGGCACGCTGGTGGTGATCGAGGGCCCGCGCTTCTCCACGCGAGCGGAGTCGCAGTGGTTCGCGGGCAACGGCTGGTCGATCGTCGGCATGACCGGCCACCCCGAGGCGATCCTCGCCCGTGAGCTGGCCCTGTGCTACACCTCGCTGTGCCTGGTGACCGACCACGACGCCGGGGTGGAGACCGGCCAGGGCGTCACCCACGACGAGGTGCTCAAGTTCTTCGCGCAGAATGTCGCCCGCATGCGCACCCTCGTGGCCGAGACGGTGCAGGCGCTTCCCGAGGAGCGCGGCTGCCCCTGCCCCGCCGCCCTCGACGGCATCGACCACCCGTTCGAACTGCCGTGATCCAGACCTGGCTGCGCCGCTACGGCCGTCGCCGCCGTCTCGTCGCGGCGGCGACGGCCGCGGTCGCCGTCCTGTCCGCCTACCTCGCCACGCGTCCCGCCGACGGTCCCACGGTGCTGGTGGCGGCGCGCGACCTGTCTCCCGGCCCGCTCGACCCCGACGACTTCAGCCCCGTCCCGTTCGACCGCCCGCCGTCAGGAGCGGTGCGCACCACGCGGGCCGGCCAGGTCCTCGCCACCCCGATGCGCAAGGGCGAGCCGCTGACCGACGTCCGCCTCCTCCACTCCTTCCGCCTGCCGCCCGGCATGGTGGCCGCCCCGGTGCGCATAGCCGACGCCGCGGCGGTCGAGCTCATCACGCCCGGCTCCACGATCGGCGTGCTGGCGTCCTGGCAGGAAGGCCTGCCAGCCCGCCAGATCGCGTCGGAGCTGACGGTCCTGTCCATCCCGGAGTCCACGAGGGAGTCCGGCGACGACCACGGCGCCTTGATCGTGCTCGCGACCACCCTGACCCAGGCGGCCGAGCTGGCCGCCGCGCAGTCCGGCGGCCGCCTTTCGATCACCATCAATCCGGGTGGCGGCACGTGAGCGCGCCGCTACCATCCATCTGCATGAGTGGATTCAGGAAGTTCCTCATGCAGGGGAACGTCATCGACCTGGCTGTGGCCGTCGTCATCGGGGCCGCCTTCAACTCGATCGTGCAATCGTTCGTGAAAGACCTGCTCACGCCGCTGATCTCGGCCTTCGGCGGGCTGCCCGACTTCGCCTCGCTCAAGATCACGGTCGGCCGGTCCGACTTCATGTACGGCAACTTCATCAACGCGGTGGTGTCGTTCCTGATCGTCGCCGGCGTCGTCTACTTCTTCGTCGTCAAGCCCTACGCCCACGTCAAAGATCGTCTGACCGCCAAGGTCGAGGCGACGACCCGCGACTGTCCCGAATGCCTGTCGGAGATCCCCAAGGCCGCCTCCCGTTGCGCGTTCTGCAGCGCGGAAGTCGCCACCGTCTAGAGCACCGAGTCGATGTCGGGGTCATATTCCCAGTGCCACGGCTCGATTGGACCGGTGTAGGCCCAGGGAGGATGGAACCACCCATACCGCTTGGAGTTCTTCTCCATCCAGACGAACTCCGCCGTCCCCGCCCTCTCCACCCCGCCACACAGGTCGACGGCCAGCCCGAGCCCGTGGTTGCTCCGCCCCGGCACCGCGGCGAACCCCGGCCGCCGGTAATAGACCGATTGCTGCTCGGCGAGGCTGCGGTAGGCGTCGGTCACGCACATCGACTTGCCGAACCGCTTGCGATACGCCTCGTTCAGACTCACGAACGCGATGGTGGCGTCGGCTCTGAGGCTGTGCCCCTTCTGCTGCAGGGGGCACAGCATGCCCTTGGGGATCAGCCCGTTGGGATAGTTGTCGGCCGTCGCCGCCCGCAGCGGGTTGCACCCCAGCGCGTCCCGCCCGACTTTGTCGACCTTGATGCCCAGCTTGACCAGCGCCGCCGTCACCGACTTCACGATCTTGTCCGACCGCTTGCGCAACGTGTCCACCTCGGCCGCAATCTGCGCTTCGGCCAGCAGGTTGCCGGCCCGCAGCTCCTGCGCCTCAGCGGCCAGCCGCTCGGCCTCCTTGTAGAGCGTGCTGGTCTGCTCGACCGCCTGTTGCCGCGTGTTCACCATGTGGGTCGCGTCCGTCAACGCCCGCAGCGTCTTCTGATCCGACGTACCGGACAGAAACGGAAGCACCCCGTCCGCCGCCACCGGTTGCTCGTACATCAACTCGACCATCTCGGCCACGGGCCGCCGCATCACCGCGAGCCGGCCCTCCAGCTTCTGCAGGGCGGTGAGCTTGGATGCGAGCTGCTTCTCCGAGGCGGCGATCTCCGCCCGCCGCTTCTCGAGGGCCTTGGTGGCGTCCTCGAGCTCCTTGGCCGACTTCTCGGCCTCCTGCCGCAACGCGGTCAGGCCGGAGGGATCACGCGGCTTGTGCGCCTCAGCCCGAGCCTGCGCGGGCGGCGTAAGGAGGGAAGCCATCGCCATGACGACCACGATCAGACCCGCTGACCGAGGGGCTGGCACGTTCGACTCCTCCGTTTGCAAACTCGTTACCGGGGTCAGGCACGCACGTTACTACAGCCCTCAGAGTGTCCGGAGCGAACTCCGAAGAGCTGTTATGAGACAAAAAACCCACTTTGTACGGTCAACCCACAACGCGCCCTACCAATCAGTACGCCGCCCACCGGCCCACGGTTCAGATCCCCGGCAGCAGCCCCCTGTCAGCGCCCGTCCCCGGATCCACGGCCTGCTGCCGATCCCGGCACAACTCCCACAACCACGTGTCCGCCCACTCCCCCGGGCACGACGCCTCCGTTTGCGCAGGCACAGGCGTCACCCGCTCCTCGACCGCCACCCGCTCGGGCTCCGCCTTCTCCTCCGATTCCGGCGCGGGGACGACCGGAACCGGCCGAACCGGCTCAGCAGCCTCCCGGACAACAACCGGCACCACACCCTCGTACACCCGATCCGGATGCGCGGGGGCAGGCAACCGCACCGGTGCCAACACCACCATCCCGCCACCACGCCCAACGCCGTAGTCGACACCGTGCCCAGCACCGGTCACCCGTACGTCCCGCTCGAACCCCTTCATCTCCCCCGCCAACAACCCACCGGCAAGGATCGCCGGCGCCAGCAACGCCCCGAACAACACAACGGGCCGCCGACGGGTACGCGCGCATCGCCTCCTGGTCACAGGCAGACGCTATCCACGCTTGCCGAGGCACAATCCGATCACTTGCCATGCCTTTACCGCAGCTCAGAACGCCCATAACCAACCCGACCAAACTCACCCCGGCTCCACGTCCCACGCAGTGCCAGACTTTCGCTAGGCTTACGAGGGTCCGCCTCCGTAGCTCAGGGGATAGAGCACCGCTCTCCTAAAGCGGGTGCCGCAGGTTCGAATCCTGCCGGGGGCACCAGGTTCAACCAGCATCAAAGCGCCCTTGACCAGCGGAAACGTCGGTCGAGGGCTTTTTGATGTGTCCGGTGGTGTGCGGCTGTGGATGATCGTTAGCGGGTGATCGTGCCAAATACGTGCGCAAAGCTCGGGCGGAGGCGAGCATGGAGCTGCACCGGACCGACACGCTCGCGGACGCGCTGCCGCTCAGCGGCGTGCAAGGCGTTGCTGGTTCACAGTTCCACCCGTCTCCATAGCCCTCCCAGGAGAGTGGCGAAATGTCCGATTCCGCGAAAGTGCTCAGAAATGGCCTCGGCTACCGGTAAAACCGCAGGTCGTGGAGGGTGCTCCCCGCGCACGCGGGGATGGTCCCCACGACGACCACACCCCCGAGACCCAGCAGCAGTGCTCCCCGCGCACGCGGGGATGGTCCCCGGTCGATGACGCGGCCTCGGTGATCAGCTCGTGCTCCCCGCGCACGCGGGGATGGTCCCAGGTCGCCCATGGAGTTGACGAAGACCATGCGGTGCTCCCCGCGCACGCGGGGATGGTCCCGCCACAGCCACACCCGGCGTCGTCACAGCGGTGTGCTCCCCGCGCACGCGGGGATGGTCCACAGCCATGACCAGATCCTATCGGGCCTGGTCAGTGCTCCCCGCGCACGCGGGGATGGTCCCGCAGTGTTGGGCGAGGTCCGCTCGGGCCCAGCGTGCTCCCCGCGCACGCGGGGATGGTCCCACCTACACGGTGCCGAGCAAGGGCGGCCAGTTGTGCTCCCCGCGCACGCGGGGATGGTCCCGTCGACCTGGTTAAGGCTGCCGTCCGTGGTGAGTGCTCCCCGCGCACGCGGGGATGGTCCCATGCAGATCTTGGCCCGGCACATCAAGACCTGGTGCTCCCCGCGCACGCGGGGATGGGCCCACCCTGGCGGGGACGTGTTCGACGGGTGGCGTGATCCCCGCGCACGTGGGCCTGGGTGTAACCCTCTACCTATAGGAGCGAACCCGCAGGACGCGCGCTGCGTACATCCTGGCGTCTCAGCAACTCACAGCCGAGAAATGACCATGCTGATGCGTTATGCGCCTCTCGCAAGAAAAATGCAGCCGGGGGACAATGCGATGGTCCTCGTAGGTGCTGGAGACTCGTCATGACGACCCCGC
The DNA here is from genome assembly GCF_004348345.1 of Nonomuraea longispora. Lineage (GTDB taxonomy): Bacteria > Actinomycetota > Actinomycetes > Streptosporangiales > Streptosporangiaceae > Nonomuraea > Nonomuraea longispora. The sequence goes on along the minus strand of NZ_SMJZ01000037.1, from coordinate 46,035 downwards.
CATCGCCGCTTCCCCAGCCGTCACCTGAACGCCCGCAACCCGAACAGCCCGCCCATACCGACACGGAACCGGCACCTCCTTCCTTGACCCCGCCGGCGGTGGCACAGCCGCCCGACTGGGGGTATATGGGGATCGACCCGACGCTGATGCACGACTTCGAGCGTGACCTCGGCCAGGCGGAGAACACGCTCGGCCGCAACGAGCCGCAAATCCGGCGGATGCTGCAGAACCTCGACCTGGACACCTCGCGGCTGAACGCCATGCGGGAGCTGGGCAACTGGATCGGGGCCAAGCGGCCAGAGTTACGGCGCCGCAATGAGACCATCCAGGCCGTGACCACAGAATGGGGCACGGATGCGACTGGTGGGCTGCGCCCGTTCGACGAGGCGCTGTACAGCGGGGCTTCCGGCGATCCCGACGTGTACGCCGCCGCACTCAAGCTGCGCGAGGTCGACCGGAACGGCAAGGTGGACGAGAAGACCATCGCCAATCTGGAGAAGCGGTCCGGGGACGAAGGTTTTGCCACGTCGTTGATGTACGCGTTGGGGCCGGAGCGGTTCCGGCATCTCATGGCGGCGCTGGTGTACCAGAAGGATGCGGGCAAGAAGCGATTACAGGCGGCGCTGGGCAAGGCGCTCGGCGCGGCAAGTTCGCGGCTGAACGCGTCATGGCAGAAGGAAATGCTGTCGAATCTGCGGGTACCGGTGGATCAGCACGGGCTATCGGCGCTGCTTCCTCATGGCACTTTCGAGCGGGATTTCCTGGTGGCCATCGCCAAGACGTTGGACGGTCTGGACCGCAAGTCGTGGAACGATGCCGCTTCGGCCAGCATCCCGCAGGATCCGATGGTCGGTGTGATGGAGGCGTTGGCCAAGCATCCGAAGGCCGCCCAGGACTTCTTCTCCGGCGATCCCAGCATCATGAAGAGGTACGTTACCGAGCGACCGATGTATGACGGGGGGAACGCTTTCGGCAAGGCGCTGGAGGCCGCGACCATGACGTACCGAGACCGCGACGGCACCGCGCAGAAGCCGTCGCCGGGATTTATTTCGGCGAAGATAGCTTCGGACTTCATCCGCTGGGAAGCTCAGCGCGTCCTTACGGGCACCGAGGGCCCTTCCTTCGCGACGACCGGCAGCACCGCGCGCATCCTGGCCGCGTACATCAACGACGTCAACCGCGTCGCCAAAGGCACCAGCGATGACGATTCCGCTGTGTTCGAGGTTGAGCGCACGCACATGCCCCAAGAGGATCGAGTCTGGGGTGCCCAGTTTCAGAAGGAGGATCTGCGCCTCGTCATGAGAGACGCCTTCAAACACGATCCCAAGGCGTTGGCGGCTGTCGCGGCGGCGCAGACCGCTTGGGGAAAGAAGTTACTCGACCATGGCGCTGCCCGAACTGCCGAGACCGGAGACCCCAGGCACCTTCTGATCAATGCGACAGAAGCCGGCGCCGGTTTCGGACTGATCACCGAAGCCAGCGGACTCGCGAAGATCAAGCAGGGCCAGGAATTGGACGCGGCCCAAGAACGGAACATGAAAGTCTTCATGGCTGTCGTCAACACCGGCCTCGGGATTCCGCAAGCAGCGGCTGCGGCTATAACGGCGGCAACGCTGGGCTCATGGACCAGCATGATCGAAGATGCCGCCAAGACCAACAAGAACACAGAAAAGGCCAAGTACGATGCCAACGTGGCGGAGAACAAGGCTCAGTTCTTGCTAGACCAGATCGCCGCGGACGCCATGCTCAGGCATGGGTTGTTCGGCAAATCCGATCCTCCCGACAAGACGCATCCATGGGCTTCGCTACCAGGCCGAGAGAAGGGTGAGAATCCCCGAGATTCCCGCTTCAACTTCCTGAAAGACGACGGGAACTCCCTCATGACGCGCAAGGAGATGGCACCGCACGACGGCAACAGCCATCCGCGGCTCCAGGCATACGAGACATGGCTGGAAGATGCCCTTGCCGGGAAACGATGGGAAAAGATCGATGAAGCATTGACGTCGGGCTACAACAAAGGACATTCGAGGCACAATTAGCCATGAGGCAACATCTCGCATTACCCGTGACGGCTCTCACCGCTTTACTTCTGGTGACCGCATGCCAGCAGCAGGAGGAACGTCCCGTCAACACGACCCCCGTTCCCTCGGTCGCAGCCTCTCCGTTCATCTGCGACTACATACCGCTGGATGCCGTACGGCTGATGACGGGTGTGCAGGATCCCCTCGTGGACGGGAAGTTCGACATGACCGCCGGTGAGGACCTGGGAAGCGAAAAGTGGGGTAGCGGCGGATGCTTCGTCTACGAGCCGACAGGTGAAAAGCCCAAGGTCCTGGATGTCAGCCTGTCCCCCGACGGGACCGAAGAAGAAGTCGCCTACCGGATCCGCAAGGGTGCCGCCCGCCTACCCGAGATCGTTCCCGGCTCGATCGGGTTCACCTTCCAAGACGGCAGCGCCGGCAACACTCAGGCAGCGGCGGTGCTGGTACACGGCCATGACCGCGTGATAGTGGAACTCGTACGCGGTGTCAGAGGGCGCGACAACGCCGCCGACGTCGTGGCCTTGATGAAACTGATCGCACCGAAGCTGATCCTCGACGCTACCCCTGTCCCCGAGAAGGTCGAGAACTGAACCGATGCCCGCGATGGTGAACAACCCGCTGCATGAGGTGCTCCAGCACGCCATTCGCACCATCGGCCCTATGATCGAGCAGATCGACACCGACGTCGACAGGCCCCGCCGAATGTTCCGTACCGGCAAGGTCTGGACCGGCCCCACCGCCAAGCAGTTCGACGCCCAACTCTCTGGGTTCAGCGCCCGGGCCCGAACCGCCGGGCAAGCGATCATGGACGAGTTGCGGCAGGCGCTAAGCCGCACGCCGAGCGAGGTTACCGAGGAGGAAGCCGCTTCCATCAAACGAAAGTACGGCCTCGGCTGATGCCAACGTGACCACCCCGCCGTTCGGGAACAACGGCAACGTTAGGTATGCCATGCAGTGTCCAGCCATGGACAACCGAGGTGCTCGACTCAGGTGATCGCCCGGGGTCTGTGCGCGCGGCCGTCGTCGTGCGACACTTCTGCCGCGTCTTCCGCAACTTGACGTGATCTCTTGCTCGCCAAGCTAGCCGAGAGTCCATAATGTCCAATTCAGTGAAAGTGCTCGGAAACAGCTTCTGTGCTCGATAAACCCGCAGGTCGTGGAGAGTGCTCCCCGCGCACGCGGGGATGGTCCCGGCGGCCGGGCGCCTGAGCTGTTCATCGCAGGGTGCTCCCCGCGCACGCGGGGATGGTCCCGGGCGCTCGGCCATCTTCTCCTTCCACCGCTCGTGCTCCCCGCGCACGCGGGGATGGTCCCCGGCAGCATGGCGAGCCGCGTGGGCTTCACGAGTGCTCCCCGCGCACGCGGGGATGGTCCCGTGGCCTCGTCCGGCGCGATTCGGAACGTTTTGTGCTCCCCGCGCACGCGGGGATGGTCCCGGCCACATCCCGCACACCTGGACGGTGGTGCCGCGCTCCCCGCGCACGCGGGGATAGTCCCTCGTCGGGGTTGACGTCCGCGATCACGACCAGGTGCTCCCCGCGCACGCGGGGATGGTCCCACCTCATGCCGCCCGACCAACTCTCCCCTTTTGTGCTCCCTGCACACGCTGGGAGTTGTCGAGCGACGCTCCACTGGCCCGTAGCGCTGGAGGCGCCCTCGCCCCTTGTTGGAGGTGTCTCCAGCGTTCGGTTGGCCTACCGCAGGGCCTCGGAGATGCGGCGCTTGGCGATCTCGTCTTGGCCGACGATGCACTTGGCGTAGATCCGCAGGAGCACGTCCACGCTGTGCCCCGCCCACTCGGCCACCTGGGGAGCCGGGACGCCTGCGTTGAGCCAGGTGGAGACGCAAGCGTGGCGGAGGTCGTACGGCCGGCGCGCCAGCGGAGATGAGAACTCCTTCGCGGTCAGCGCCGTCTTCCGTGCGGCCTTCCAAGCCCGTCTATAGGTGATGAACGGCAGTTCTCCGCCCCGCACGCCGTTGAAGAGGCGACCGTCTGTGTCATTGGCGAACTCGGCGAGATGGACGCGGAGGATGTGAACCAATGGTGGCGGGATCGGCACGGTTCTCCCATGACCTTGAGCACGGTGTTTGAGTGCACGCTCCTCGCGGGCCACGCCGCTGTCGGTCCATTCGCGCCCTGAGTATGGAGCAGCCTTGAGCAGGTGGAGCTCCCCCCAGGCGTTCTGTTCGCCCGAGTCGTCGCCCTCTGCCAGCGGCGGGAGAGCCACGTTGTCGCGGTGCAGGCTGATGGCCTCCTCGGGACGTAGCGCGGCGTAGTACATGAGCGCAAAGAACGCGACGAGACGTGGTCCACTCGGCTGCTGTGACTGCACGGCGGCCAGCAGGGCTTTGGCCTGGGCATGGTTGACGACGCTGCGCCGGTCCACCTCGTACGTGCTGGCCGGCGGTTTCCACTTCAGCGTCTTGAGCGGGTTCTCCGGCAGCACCTTGAGTTCGACGGCGTAGTCCAGCGCGTTGGACAGGAGCATCCGGTGTTTGCGTACGGTGTTCGGTGCCGCGCGCTGACCGTTCAGGAGGGATGTGGCCGCGTCCAGCAAGTCACGGGCGAGGCCGGGGTCGTCGGTGAACGCGGAGACGGGTTTGGTGTTGGCCGCGAGCCAGCTAAGCACGACGGCGATCTCCTCGGGTGCGTGCTCTCGTTGCTTGGTGTTGCAGGCCCAGCGGTGCATGGCGGAACGCAGCGCACGATCTTCCGGCTTGCCGCGTGTCGTGCTGTACATGGCCGGAGTGGCGGCGGTGAGGGCGCGGGCGATGTCCTGTCGGTACTTCGGCGCGGCTGCCTTCCACTTCATGTCCACGTACTTACAGACGAACTCGTACCAGCTCATGTCAGCGCCGTTCCTACGCCCCCAGGAAACCGGCTCCCCGGTGGCGCGGCTGAACGCCTCTCCCCTGCGTGCCGCGGACTGGATCTCCCCCCGGTAGGTGTCGGCCTGCGCGGCGTTGCGGAAGGACTTGCGCCACCCCTTTCCGCCCACCTTCCAGCGCACGTAGTACGTCGTGGTCGTCGTGCCCTTGTAGACCTCGGTCTTGTAGACGCGTACGTCGTAAGTGATGTCGTTGTTCAAGCGGCGTCCTCCAATCCAGCGAGCCAGCGGTCGAGATCGGCGCGGCGGATACGGAGGTCGCCGTTGGGCAGCTTCAGGCAGCGCGGGGCGCGGCCTTTGGCTCGCCAGTCGTAGAAGGTGGAGCGGGAGATCTGGAGTTCGGCGCAGAGGTCGGCGAGGGTGAGCATGCCTCGCTGGGTGGTGGCGGTGGCCAAGAGCGGCTCCTTGCGGATCACGGATGGTTGAGTGCGGTACAGGCCCCGTGCTTGGTGGCTGTGGGCCGGATGGTGATCAGGACGAAGAAAGAAGAAAGAACGGGCGTTACGTGCTGCGGCCGGTTGGTGGTGATCGGCTTTGTTCGTGGCCGACGAAAGAAGGCCCGTCCTCCGGTGAGCAGAGCTCTGCTGTTTCGCGGGTCATGAGGCGTTGTTTCTTCTTTCTTCGTCAGCGGTGGTACGGCGGTAGCGGACCGATGGGCGGCCGCCGGTGGGCGTGGTGAAGGTCTCGTACTGGCCGGTGGCCGTCAGGCTGGCCAGCAACTCGTCCAAGGTCTGCTTGGGCACGTTGCGGGAGAACAGGGCGCTGATCTCCGAGCGAGTCAGGCCGGTGTCGGCGGCCTGGTCGAGGGCGCGGCGGATGCGGTCGATCTTCGGGTCACGCATCTGCTTGTCCAGGACGTACACGGCTGAGGCGATGGAGTAGCGGACCAGGGCGGCGGCTGCCCCGAGGTCGGCAGTGGTGATGTACGGACGGGCGTCGAGGGCGGCGTACAGGGCGGAGAGGCGCAGGCAGTACGGGGCCGAGCGGCGGGTGAACTCGGTCCAGGCGTGGTCTTCGTCGTCGGCGGCGGTGAACTCCTCATACAGCTCGGTAGACCACAGAGCGCGGGCGTCCTCGTCGAGGGCGATGCGCTTGATTTGGCGGGCGGCCTTGACGGCGTCGTGCAGCCTGCCGCTGAGAGCGGCCAGGAGGTCGGGCGCGACGCCTTCCGGTATCGGCAGGCGCTTGCTGCGCTCGACGTAGATGGGCAGGAAGCGGTTGTAGGAGCCACCTGCCATGTCGGCCTCGGCCAGGCGCATGCGGAACTCTTTGGGCGTGATGTGGCCGATGATCGCGATGTGCGGGTTCGACGCCCGGTAGGCGTTGCGGGTGAGCACGGCGAGCGTGCGGCCGTCCCAGGCCTGGCGGAGCATCGTGCCGAGCGTGGAGCCCTCGCGCTTGGCGCGGGCCATGACAGTGGAGAACTCCGGCTCGGTCACCGAAAGGCGCTTGTCCATCGTGCCGCCGGGATCGTCCGGGCTGTCGGGGTCGCGGATGCGTTCGATCAGTCCTTCTCCGGACGACAGGCCGGTGACGCAGAGGTCGGCGTAGCCGATGCCCGCATGGTGCAGGAAAATTTCGGCGGTGTCGGTGGCCTGGCCCTTGCGGCCGGAGCCGGTGCGGCCGAACAGCAGCGGCCAGATCAGGAGTGGGTGGCGGGTGTTGCCGATCTGGACGTACGGGCCGGGGCCGATGATCGCGCCGCAGGCGGACAGTGCCGAGACCAGGACTCCTACCGGGTCGGCTTCGGTGGACGGGTCGGCCGCCTTCACCAGCTCGCCGGGCAGGCCGTAGAACATGGCCGGGTCGGCGGCCGGTGGCGGGACTGGCAGGCCGGTGCTCAGGTCACCGTTCTGGTCGCGGTGCAGGCGAGTGATGGTGGCATGGGCGTCGAGGTTCTCCAGGATGGTGTTCGCGTCGAGTGGGTTGGTCATGCGATCCCCCGGCGTGGCTGGCGTGCTCCGGCGGTCAGGCCGGAGCGGATGGTGGCGGCGGCCTCTCGGGGGGACAGGCCGGTGGCCTGGGCAGCGGTGTGCAGGGCGTCCTCGGTGAGGCGGCGCGGCAGCAGGCCTGTGGCGACGAGCCGGCCGAGGGCGTACGCGGCGGCGTTCAAGGTGTGGTTGCGGGTGCCCTCCTGGGCGTCGAGGACGTGCTGCAGCTCGTTCTGCAGAGCGGTCAGCGCATAGCCGGTGGAGCGATCGCCCAGCGCGGCCAGGACGTCGGAGACGCGCACCGGCTGCACCCCGTGCTCAGGCCGGGCGAGACGTTCGGCCAGCCAGGACGGCAGAGGCGCGGGTGTGGCAGTGTGGATGGCGTCGTAGGTTCCGGTGCCGTCCGGGAGATCGACGTAGCTGCCTGGTGCGACGACGTAGCCGCCGTCAGCGCGGGTGTCGATCAGCCAGCCGAGGCCCTGGCCCTTGGCTCCGGACGTGTTGCCAAGCGTCATCCCTTCGGGTGCAGCGAAGTACAGGTGGGTGCCGCCGCGACGGGTGCGGACCTGGAAGGTGTCCAGCGGTAGTGGCTGGCCGGCCTCCTCGCACAGCAGGGCCAGGACGTCTGCCCCGTCGTTGACGCCAGGCCGGTCGTAGGGCGGCTGCTCCCCCGACTTCGGAGTGTCGAGATCGATGACGACCAGGCGGGACGGGCCGGTGGCGATGCCGATGTTGTACGGGGTGCCGGACCAGAAGCGGCGGATAGTGTCGGCGTCGGTCGTGTGGTGCTCCTTCCACTTCCAGCCCTTGAGCGGCACCTTGTCCCCCGGCGTGAGCGGGAAGACGTGCCAGCCTCGGGCGGCGGCGGCCAGCGCGTACGGCAGCGTCTGGCGGGACGGGCGAGGTGTCATGCTGATGGGTGCTCCTTGAGTCGGCCCATCGGGGCCGGTGATCGGTTGGGGCGTGGGCCCCGGCGTCGTGCTTGGTGGCTGTGCGCCGGGGCCGTTCTCGGGTTCAGCGGTCGTGGTACAGGCGGCGGACGTGGTTCCAGACGTGGCGGCCGAGGCGTAGGCGCAGGCCGGTGGCGTCGCAGCGGCGGCAGTAGCGGGTGCCCCGGCGCTGCGGGATGCGGCCTTTGCCGTGGCACTTCCGGCAGCGGCCGAACGGGCTCACATAGCACTGCGAGGCGTAACAGAGCGTGCTGATGATCGCGGTGATAGCGGCGAGCAAGACAGGGTGCACGATGGCCTCCTGGGCCGGTTTCAGGGCGTGGTCGAGGAGGGCCGCTAGCGCGCTAACGGCCTGGCCAGTACGGGTTTTCGCTGCTAGCGGGGGTGCTAGCGATAGCAGGGTCAGGTGCTATTGCCAGCAGCCCCTGACGGGTCAGCCGGAACGCTTCTGGCGGTTACGTTCGGCGATGGCTTCGGTGAGGTCGTCCAGGCGGATGCCGCGCCGGGTGACGGGCTTGCCGTCGATACGGCGGCCGATATCGACGACCCGTATGCCGTGCGGCTTGAGCGCGCTGGTGAGCTGTTCGGACTTCCAGCCGGTGTAGACGTCGGGACGGAGTTCGGCCAGGCGGGTGCACAAGGCCTCGTTCCAGGCCGCGTTCTCCCCGGCGGGCCAGACGTCGGCGAGGTCGGCCAAGAGGTCGAAGACGTCCTCACGGGCCTGGGTGCCGGGTTCGGGCAGCGTGCCGGCCAGGCCGCGGGACTGCTTGGCGCGGACGACGACCTTCTCGGCGTCGCGGGTGTCGAGGTAGTAGGAACGGCGGGCGGCGGGCTTGCCGAGGCCGGCCAGGATGCCCCAACCTGCCTCCACGACCGGCTGGAACACCGTGGCGCGGTAGCCCTGCTTGTACATGGACGTGCCGAGGATCATGTCGTTCGCGGTCTGGTCGGCGACGCTCATGCAGTAGCGGGTGTTGACGTTTCGGGTGATGCCGGTCGGCAGGCTGTCCTTGTCGGGGATCTGGGTGCCCAGGAGCAGGATCACGCCCAGGGCGCGGCCGAGCTTGATGACCTTCTCGCAGATCTCCCCGGCTTCCTTGCCGTACTGCGGGTGCAGGAACAGCTCTTGGATCTCGTCCACGGCCACGATCAGCGGGTGCAGGCCCGAGCCCTTGAGTGAGGCCAGTTCCGGAGTGACCTTGTTCTCCGGGGCCTTGCCGAGGGCGTGGTAGTGGGCGATGCGCTTGGAGCGGCGCTCGCACTCCTTGTACAGCCAGCCGAACATCGCGGCGCACCGTGCGATCGTCTCGTCGTCGAAGCCGTTGCCGTACTCCGTACAGACCGGCTCCAGGACCTTGAAGTCCCCCACTCCCTTCAGCTCGTAGATGCGCAGCTCGGCGCGCGGGTCGAGGGCGGCGGCCAGCACCGCGAGCCTCAGCCCGAACGTCTTGCCCGAGCCGGGCTGCCCGCCGACCAGCCAGTTGCGGAACATCAGCTCGGCGTTCACGGTCTCCATCCGTGGTGTCGTGGCGAACGGGAACGGCTTGAACACGTCCACCTGGCCGTCCCGCAGCAGCGGCCATGGCGGCTGCTTCATCTGGGACGACGGCTCGTAGCCGACCCAGAGCGCGAGCCGTCCGGGGTGGCCGGCGCCCGGCTCTGGCCAGACCTGGTCCAGCGGGAGCCGCATGGCCGAGGCGAGGCGGCCACGGCGGGCCACCACCTCGGCTGCCTCCACGCCGAACGGCAGGTCCACGATGGCCAGGTGACCGGGGCCGTCCCGGTGGATCTCCTGCGGGAAGCTGATCGCGTTCGGATCCTTGCTCACCGCCTGGGTGATGCCGGAGATGCCGCAGGCCAGCAGCGCGCGGCGGACCAGCTCGGCCGTGAGCTTGCGGTAGCGCGGGGCCTCGCTCACGCGGTCGGTGATGGGCTTGTCGGTAGGGCGTCCGGCTCGGGCCAGCAGCGGTACGGCGACGACCAGCGTGCCGAGCCGGATCCAGCTGGGCAGGTCGGCGACCAGGAAGGCCACCAGGCCGACCAAGGTGGCGATGCCCAACGCCAGCAGGACGGACCAGCGCCAGCGGGACTGGCGTTGGCGCTGCTTGTCGAGCTTGAGCCAGGTCTCGGCGTCGTTGCGGTCGGCGGCGTACTGGCGCAGCGCCCAGTTGCCTTCCTCGGCGGTGGCCCAGTGCAGCAACCGGCCGACGGATTTGAAGACTCCGGGAATCGCGTACCAGAGCGCCTTGGCCAGGTACTTCGGTGCGCGGACGGAGTGATAGCCGAGGACGTACGCGGTGTCGCGCGCTTGCCAGCCGACCATCGCGCGGATGGACTGCCAGGTGCGCAGCCAGGCCGGGATGATGGGCGCGCGGCGGCGCGTGGCCACGGTGGTGACCGGTACGGCGTCCTCGTCAGGCGGGTCAACCGGCGGACCGGTGACGTTGCCGTCGACGGCGATGCTCTCGCGGTCGAAGTAATCGTCATCGGGCTCTTCGGCCTGGCGGGCGCGGCGGCGGGAGTCGAGCGGTACGACCTCCGCGTCACCGGGTTCGGCCCACTCGAAGCCTTCGAGTTCGCGGCCGGGCACCGGACGGCGGTCCGGCTCATGCGGGTCGTGAGTCATGATGAATATGCCTCGTTTGCCGTGACGGTTGCGGGGTGGCGGGGCGCGGCCACTGTTCTTGGCGGAGTGGGGGCCGCGCCCTCTGACGTTGTGATGGCGGTCGGACCGTGCGGACGGTCTGCGGTCGGTCCGGCGGTCGTGGTCCGGTCGGGCGGTGCTTCCGTCCGCAGGCGGGCCAGGAGTGCCCCGGCGCGGTCGGTGGAGACTGACCGGCCGGTCTGCCGGATGGCGTCGCGGAGCCGGTCACGGGTGAGCGGGACATCGCGTGCCTCGTGGTCGGCGGCGATCCGCCAGCCGAGCGGCATCAGGTCCGTCACGTCCGCGCGGGGCCGTCGTACGGCCTTCTTCGGCGCTCGGTGCTTGGGCTTCGGTGGCAGTACCGGGCGCTCGGGTGCCAGTTGTATGTGCTGTGGTGCCAGCTCGCCGAGGCGGTAGAGCGCGCGTTCGCGGCGGGTGGCCTTGTAGCGCCACAGCCTGCCGTACCGGTCTTGCAGGTCCGTACGGGCGAGGATGCGGTCACGCTCGCGGCCGAGGGCGTTCGGGTACGAGCGAATCTCCCACAGCACCATCCGGCGCCACAGCGCGAACGTGGACGGGAAGGCCAGGAGCCACCGGGAGAGCCGGATGGACTCCATGTGGTCTGGCCGGGCCAGGTCGGCGCGCTTGCGGATGGCGTACGCGCCCACCTCCACCGCCACCACCCACAGGCCGGGCAGCGTCGCGTGAGCGATGATCCCGAACAGGGTGTCCTCACCGGCCACGTTCAGGTAGACCGTGGCGGCCGTCAGCGACCAGGGCACCACCCTCAGCAGGCGAAGGCGCATGCCGAGGCGGGCCAGGACGATGTCCAGCGCCGAGAAGACGGCGATGCCGAGGTCTATGCCGAGTGGAACGATCCAGGCGAACCATCCGAAGGACAGCTCGGCGGCCTCGGCCACCGTGGCGAAGCTGATGACGAAGCCGAGCAGGCCGAGTACGGCCACGGCGGCGGCGGTGACCGAGACGGCGGTCTGCTCGCCTTCGGTCAGTGGGCGGGGTCCGTAGACGGCTGCGGTCATCGGCCCCACCGTCCCCAGCAGCGCGGGCAGTTGGGCCGGTCGCACCAGTTCGCCGGATGGCGGGACCAGATGCGCAGCACCTTGTCCGGCGAGCCCGCGGCGATGACGGCGTAGCGCGTCACCTGACGGAGGCGGTAGCGCTCCTGGGCGATGCGTACCAGGTCGCAGGCGAGGAACCCGGCGGCGAACACCACCAGGTAGAGCAGTACGTTGATCATGCGGTTCTCCTGAGCGGGATGCGAACTTCGTGGTCGAGGTCGGCGGCGAACACGGTGCGGCGGCACTGTGCGCAGTAGAACTGGACAGGTCCGCCATCGAGCCGGGTCGTGCAGCGCGGGCAGCGGGCGGCCGACGGACTGGCGTTGTTCATGTGACCTCCCTTCAGGTTCCGGACTGGGAGCGGACGAGGATGCGGCACATGCGGCAGTTGGACAGGCAGCGAGTGCCTTGAGCAGGGCAGATCTCGACCTGGTGGCGAACGCCGCAGCCACGGCACCGGTACGCGCTACGCGAGCGCCTGCCGCAGTCGGCGCACTGGAAGCGAGCCATCACGCGGCCACCTCCCGCAGCGCGCGTAGCTCGTCGCTGGTCAGGCCCGCCCAGATGCCGGCCTCGGGCGACACGGCCAGGGCGTAGACCAGGCACGCGGAGCGGGCCGGGCATGCACCGCACACCGCCTTGGCCTTCGCCTCGCGTGCCTCTCGCTCGTCGTCCGGCTCGGGCTCGAAGGCGTCGGGGCCGGTGAAGAGCTGGGCGTTGTCGCTCTCGCAGGCCGGGCCCGCGTTGAGTACGTCATCGCGGAGGTCGTACAGGAACTCGTTCATCGGCGCACCGCCGACAGGGTGACGAGCGCCTCGGCGACGGCGAGCTGGTGGCAGCTCGGGCAGATGGGCGGGGTGGGAGCCTCCTCCTCCGGGGCGATCTCCTCGGCTCCACCGCAGACGAGGCAGAGCCATTGGACGGACGTCCAGGTCACCAGGCGCGTGGGCAGGTCGAGGTCGTAGCTGGGCTGTGTGTTGCCGGACCCGTGGGTCATGATGGAAGAACCCTTCTAGGGATGGGGATGCCGGGGCGCGGATCAGGTTTGGCGACATGGGCCGCGCCCCGGCTTGTTCTGTCTGGTGAGTCAGCCGAGACCGTCGCTGAACGTGGTCAGGGCTTGGGCGATCGTCTGGATGCCGTCCACAGCGGCGTTCACCGCCACCGCGGCCTTGTGCGGCTGAGTGACCACGAAGAAGGCCGCGAGGATCATCAGCACCGTGGGCAGGAAGCGTCGGGGTCGGAGAGCAGGCATTGGTGGTGATCCCTTCTGGTCGTCATCGAGCCTGTCTCTCCTGGTGGGCCGGGTTCTCTCGCGAGAACCTGTCCTGTACAGGTATAGAACAGGCTTGGCTGCTCCGTCAAGCTCCTTTCGGGAGCCGCCGTGGTTCGTGGCACTAGAAAACCGCGCAGCTCAGGGGGTATGGCAGCGTTCAAAAGACGGTGCAATTGAGCGGTTGGGGGTGCACGACGGCCAGGAGGGGGTGCAAACTGTGGGCGACATCTTGATCACTGAGGGTTGCCGACCCCTTGCGCGCCGGGAGTGCCATGAAGCTCCGAGAGCCGAATCACCAGCTCGCAGCGGTCATGACGCGAGCCGCGTGTTCCAACAAGGCCCTCGCCCGGCGAGTGCAGGATGTGGCGAGCAGCCATGGCGCGGACGTTCGCTGTGATCACGTGTCGGTGAAACGCTGGCTCGACGGAATGCACCCCCGCGGAATGACTCCGCACTTCATCGCCGAGGCCCTAAGCCGCAAGCTGGGTGAACGGGTGAGCGTGCGGGACATCGGCATGTTGTACGCCGAGGCGACGCCGTTCGGGCCCAGCTCTCGCAAGCAGCGGCAGGCCGACTGCCTGGCCGGCGGCGTGACGGCCCTCGTGTCAGGCGACCTTTCGGCGAACCCTCAGATGGTCGAGAGCGATGTCTCCACGGACTCCTGGAACGACTCCATGGTCACGTGGCTGGTGAACCCCGTACCGATCCCGAGACTCGCGACCGAGGAACGACCGGTCACCGCCTCCAACGTCGACGCCATCCGCGAGACGACGGCCATGTTCGCGAAACTCGACTACCGGTTCGGCGGCGGCCACGCCCGATCCACCGTCGTGCAGTACATCGCCATGGAGGTCGAACCGCTCCTCAAGCACGTCCGCCCGGACACGGCACTCGGCAAGCGGTTCCTCTCCGAGACGGCGGCCATGCTGCGGCTCGCGGCCTGGATGGCGTACGACACCGGCCTGCACGGTCTCGCCCAGCGGTACATGACGAAGGCGCTGCGCCTGGCGCGCGAGGCAGACAACCGGATGCTCGGCGGACGCATCCTGGCCGGCATGAGCCACCAGGCCAACTACCTGGGGCACTACGGCATGGCGGTCAACCTCGCCCGAGCCGCGACGATGGGCGCTCAGGGCGCGGCCACGCCTACGGCGATGGCGCTGTTCAGCGCCATGGAGGCGCGGGCGTTGGCCTCCCAAGGCGACGAGGCCGCGTGCAGCAGGGCATTGGGCGAGGCCGAGCGCTGGTTCGAGCGGCGAACTCCCGAGGACGATCCGGTGTGGCTGCGGTACTTCGACGAAGCCGAGCTGGCGGCCGAGTTCGCGCACTGCTTCCGCGACCTCGGCCATCATCACCGGGCTGCGAACAGGGTTCTGGAGAGCGTAGAGCTCTCCGAGAGCCTGTATGTCCGGAGCCTGTCCTTCGTCCGGACCATCCTGGCCACGAGCCACGTGGCCGGCGGCGAGCTGGAGCACGGGCTCGCCGTGGCGCGCGAGGTCGTGACGACCGTGGCCGACCTGCGATCGGCCAGGACGCGGCGTTACGTACGAGACTTCGTCAAGCAGCTCACGCGCTTCGGGAACGATCCAAGAGTGCGCGAGTTTCAGACGTTCACGGAGACGCGGCTCGCCCGCGCACGGTCGGAGGCTCGGTAACCGATCAGAACGGCTGCCAGACGCGCGGCAGGACATCGTGCCGCAGCGATGCCACGCGCCGGTCAAACTCGGCGCGGACCTCGGGGCCGTGGTCGACGTTCTGCATGAGCCAGGTGGTCATGGTGACCTCCCGGATGCGGCGGATGGTGTGGAAGCCGGGCCACGCTGCGATGTCGAAGCCGTAGGCGTCCACCGCCTGTGCGTACTCCTCCGGCACCATCCACCCGAAGCCGCGGAACGGGAGGCCGAAGCCTGTGCAGAGATCCCACTCGCGTGGTCCCCAGGCGAACGACTCGAAGTCGAGCATGATCACCTTGCCGTCCGGGCGGCGCAGGAGGTTGTTCTTGTGCCCGTCGCCGTGGATGTGGCCGGCGGGCAGGGCGAAGTCGAGCGTGCTGTACTCGGCGTACAGGTCCTTGATCCGCTGCCGCAGGAACGCGATGTCCTCCTCCGCGATGGTCGTGGCACTGTCGAGACGACCCTCCACGCGGGCCAGCGGGTCGAACAGCGGCAGCAGCAGATCCATCGGCTTGACCACGTCGTGCAGCTTCCTGAGCATCGCCGCCGCGTCGATGAAGCCCGGCGCCGGCCCCTCGCTGGCCTCGTACCGCCAGAACGTCACCACCCGCCCGTCGTACACCGTCGCCTGCGGACAGTCGGGGAACAGCCGCACGCTCGGGAAGCCGGCCTCCGCCAGCCACCTGGCGACCCCCACCTCCTTCTGCACATCGGGCAGGAGATCCGCGCTCCGGGCGATCCTCACCACCACCGGAGCCGAGGCGAGCCGGTACAGGGCGTTCTCCCCGATCCTGATCGGCAGCGCCCCGCGGCTGTCCAACCCGGCGTGCTCGCAGGCCGCGACGAACGCTCTTTGCGCGTCCTGCTGGGAGAAGCTCTGCGCGGTGGGGGACTTGGACATGGGTCAGCCTTTCCTGCTCGTGTTGCTCGGCGGCGAACTGGTGGCCACGAAACGGCCCTTGCTGGGGATGACGACGATCAGGCCCTCCTGCTGAAGCACTTCCAGGGCCTTGCGTACCGTGATGCGCGCCGTACCGAACCTTTCGGCGAGGACAGGTTCACCAGGCAGCCGCACATCCGGGGGGAACTCGCCGGCCTTGATGGCGGCGCGGAGCTGGCCGGCCACCTCCTCGTAGCGGGTGGCCGGCTTCAGGCCTTCTGCGGCATGCCCCTGCACTCTCCGGCCACGGCCTACCTGGCTGACGACCAGGCCCTCGCGTTCCAGCTCTGCGAGCGCCTGCCGTACGGTGCCGCGAGCGACGCCGTACGTCTGCATGAGGGCCGTCTCGGACGGGATCATCCCGCCTGGTGGATACTCGCCGGCGGCGATGCGCTGGCGGAGGTCGTCCGCCAGGGTGGCGTAGGCGGGCTGATCTTTGCCGTGAGTCATGAGGCTCCCTTGCCGAGCAACAACGAACTCAAGGCTAGAGAGATGAGCGCTCGTGAGCGGCAATGCGCGCTCATTCGACGTACGGCGGACTCTGGCTCTCGGTCCACCGCCGGTTCGGACTCGGTGGCGGTAAGGCCGCCGCTCATGCGCGTCGCGGAACTGCCCGCTCCGCCCGCGACGCGATGCCATCAGCGTGCCTGGCCATTGATCAGCAGAAGCCAGAGCTTCTCGGCCCTGCCTCGCTGCCAAGGCCCGGCGTAGGCGACGGCCTTGGGAGCGCTGCGTCGTATGCGCCGGAACCCGTACATGCCGCCGACGCCGAGGAACTCGTACGAGGTTTCGAGGCAGGCGCAGGTGTGGAAGAGGACCCGGCGGCGCTCCGCCGTGCACGTCGAGCGGGTCTCGTCCTGCCAGGAGAGGACCATCTCCGGAGGGCCGGCCGTGTTCTGAGGGTGCGTGGTGAACCCCGGACATGGCCACTCCTCACCTTCCGGACTTGTCGGTTGTGCCATTAACCTGACCTCCCGCCTCGCGGTGTGGCAACGTTCCTGCACGTAAATGCTTATGAGCATATGCCTACCAGAGCACATAGGGAAGTGAGGTTGTGATGATGACCTGTTGTGATCGACTTCGGTTCCGATCGTCCGGTGCACCGCCAGCTCGCCGACATCATCCGCGCAGACATCGCAGCGGGCCGGCTGAAGCCTGGCCAGGCGCTCCCCTCAGAGACTCGGCTGATGCAGGAGTACGAGCTGGGGCGGGTGGCTGTGCGGCAGGCACTCGGGGTGCTGCGGAGCGAGGGACTGGTCGTCACCGTGAAGCGTGAAGGCTCCTACGTCCGGCCGCAGGTGCCCGTCGAGCGGGTGGCCGTAGAACATGCCGCTGAGGTGACGGCTCGCATGCCGTCACCCGAGGAGCGTAGAGAGCTGGATATCCCCGAGGGCGTCCCGGTGTTCGTCATCAAGCCGCCGCGAGGACGCGTCCGGCTTCTGCCTGCTGATCGCACCATTCTCGTTTGGGATACCACCCCTTAGCGGGGTGCTCCCCACGTGCGCGGAAGCACCGGTCCAGTCCGGGACTGCCGGCTCCCGGAGGGGGACCATCCCCGCGTGCGCGGGGAGCACAAGCTGCGACGGATGTGCTGGCCGACCAGCCCGGGACCATCCCCGCGCGCGCGGGGAGCACAGGCGGGAGTAGTCGTCGAGGACGTACTGTGCGGGACCATCCCCGCGCGCGCGGGGAGCACAGGCGGGAGTAGTCGTCGAGGACGTACTGTGCGGGACCATCCCCGCGCGCGCGGGGAGCACGACGCCGAGTCCAAGCGGGTCGGCGCGATGGCGGGACCATCCCCGCGCGCGCGGGGAGCACATCCCTCGGGCGAGCAACTCGTGGGGGGTGCTGGGAGCATCCCCGCGCGCGCGGGGAGCACATCGCCGCTTTGATCTGTTCCGCTTCGCGGGCGGGACCATCCCCGCGCGCGCGGGGAGCACACCACGTCCGGGTACGCGCGTCAGCCGGTTTCGGGACCATCCCCGCGCGCGCGGGGAGCACCAGCTCCAGAGCGGCACCCTTCGACCGCGGGAGGGACCATCCCCGCGCGCGCGGGGAGCACTCTTGGGTGCGCTCGTCGTGCTGATCGCCGTCGGGACCATCCCCGCGCGCGCGGGGAGCACCGGGCGTGCCAGGGGTGGCCGCCGGAGGAGCAGGGACCATCCCCGCGCGCGCGGGGAGCACCTCGGCTACGACCAGAACTTCGTCTTGCCGCCGGGACCATCCCCGCGCGCGCGGGGAGCACACAGGACCTCGGAGACACCCTTAATCTCCTGGAGGACCATCCCCGCGCGCGCGGGGAGCACGGCGCGATCCACGGGCCCCGTCCCGAAGCGCAGGGACCATCCCCGCGCGCGCGGGGAGCACCTGGCCAAGAGCCTGGAGATCCAGAAGGAGCGGGGACCATCCCCGCGCGCGCGGGGAGCACGGGACAATGGAAATACGTACAAGTGACTCCGTGGGACCATCCCCGCGCGCGCGGGGAGCACTCGTACCCGGCGCTACCGAGGGCCTCCAGCTCGGGACCATCCCCGCGCGCGCGGGGAGCACTCTCACTGACCTGCGGAGTTATCCGGCTCCAGGGCCATTTTCGAGCACTTTCGCAGAATCGGACATTTTGCCCATGCCCCTCAGTGATCAAGCAATGAGCGATGACGAACTGCCGTTCGCATGGCGTGATCAACGCTGCCCATACCGACGGCGCTTAGCCACCTTGCTCCAGTTGCGAGGCGGTTCGGACGTGGGCTGCTTCTGCTGTTCCTTCGGCCTTCGAAGCAAGACGAGTCCTTCGTGGTCGATGGGATGCCACTTGTGGTCATGAGTCGCGAAGGCGAAGCCCTGCTCGTTGTCCGTGGTGTACGCAAGGAGCGCGCGACCAGTGTCAGCGTACTGCTGAACCTGTAGCCAGAGCTGCTCCCGGATCCGTGCTGATGGCCCTCCGATGAACACGCCGGGCGAGATCTCCATGAGCCAGCGGGTCAGGAACCCCCGCAGGCCAGCGGGGCAACGAGTGAGCACGATGACGGTCACCAGGGCACCTCATCGGCGTAGTTACGGCCTGACTCCAGTTCGACGCCGTGATCACTCTGCAGGAGCACCTGATCAAAGTCCTCATCAGAGGCACTCGACCCTGCAGCGGCGTCGGACAGGAGTAGATGCTTGATGTCATCCACGCATCGTCTGAGCAGGCCGACCTTGTTGATCCTGTCGCGAATAGCGCGCCGAGTGCGTGATCCAACATCCTCCGGCCCGTGCGCCACCTCCTCGAAGGCGACCGGGATGGCGATGTCGGTCTTGTAGAGATCGGCGATGTCGAGGACGAAGGCGAGTTCATGACCGGCATGGATGAAGCCCAAGCCCGGAGAGCAGCCGAGTGCGGCGACCGTGGTTTGAGCCACGCCGTACATGCATTGAGCCGCAGCCGTGACCGCCTGATTCAGCGGATCGCTGGCGCTGAAGTCGCCCGGAACGTAGACCCTGCCGTGCCACTGAAGACCGACGCGTTCGGCTTCTTGACGGTAGCGCTCCTTGACCCTGCGGCCCTCTCTGCCGAGCAGTTCGTGCCGGGTGAAGGCTGACGGGTCCTCGCCGGGGAATCGCATGCGGTACATCTCCCGAGCCACCGCCAGCCGGGTGCGCCTGTTGGCCCACAGGGTCGCCTGTGCCTCGACCAGTGATGATGACCGGTTGAGCGATCTTCCGCCGGAGTAGAAACGCACGCCTTGCTCTCCCACCCACACCACGCCGGCCCCGCAGTCACCGAGCAGGCTCATGGCCTGGTGGGTGACGCGGGTGCCGGGGCCCAGCAACAGGGTGCCGATCGTGGCGGCGGGGATGTGCGTGACGCCGTTGGCGTCCTCGGCGGTGATGGCGTTGTCCTCCCGGTGAAGGATGCAGCGCTCCAGGTAGATGAAGGAGATGCGGTCCCCCATGCGGGTGAGCTCGCGTGGTGAGGACTGGCCGCGCTGGCCGACGGTGGCCATCGTTCACACCTTCGCGAGGGTCATCAGGCCGCAGCCGTACGCCTTGGCTCTGCCTAGGCCTGCCGTGAGGGTGTGACGCAGTGCGTCCGGGTCGGTCACCTGGAGCCGGCCATCGAAGGTGACGGTGACGAGGGTGACGGGCTTTCGCTGGCCGTGCTTGGAGAAGTCGAGTTGCCGACGGTCGTTCACGGCGAGTTCGTACTGATCCAACTCGGTATGCAAGCGCTGCTCAGGCGCCTTCTCCAGAATGGCGAACCCGGCCTTTTCCTGCCGTTGCAAGAGCCATTCCAACTGGTGGCGGCGGCCGACATGTGCGGTGACCTTGGTCGGCTCGTCGGCCTTCCGGCGGATGCTGTGGACAGGGTTGGCGGTCAGGCGAAACGCCCAAACATCGCCCTTGGTCAGACGAGATAGCAAAGGCTCGTAATCGTAAGTCTGCCAGCGTCCGGTTTCAGGCCATCCCGCTTCTTCCACGAGATGAGTGAGATCCGGTTTGGCAGGGCTGACGATGTACAGGTACGTCTCGGCACGGCTGTTGGAGTCGATCCGCCACAGCACGCGAGAGCCGCCGTCGTCCTGCGGCGGAGGTTCGGCGAAGGCGAACATGACTGCTGCGTGCAGTCGCTGTGGAGACGACAGCAGGCGTCGGGCGCCGAGTCGAGCGGTGTTGAAGCGGAACCGGGTCAGGAACATCAGGCGCTCCCGAGAGCGGCGATGGGGTCATGGATTAGGCGGGCGGCGGGGTTGATGACTTTGGCTCTTCGTGGCCGGTGAACGCCACGCAGCCGGTATTGGCGGTGCACCGGATCGAAGCTGACCGGTTGGTCACGCAAGGCGTCCGCGGGGCCGTCCTCAACCGTGGCCTCCAGTAGAAGCTCCAGCTCCATTTCGCGTTCGTCGCGGTGCCGTCGTTGGTACCAGCGGGCGGCCCGCCACGGCTCTTGGCGCAGGGCCGCTTCCAAGCTGAGTTCCTCGTGAACGCTGAGGTCGACGGGGCGAGACGGCGGGCATGAGCGTCGCCCCAGGTAAGGCAGAAAGACCGGCGCACGCAACGCCTGCCGGAGCACATCGATGAGCCCGGCATCCCCTTCGACGCCGGCCACGAACACGGCGTCCGCCAGATATAACCGTTCCGATACCGGAGCCGCCTCGCCAGACACGAAGTGGTGGGAAGTCTGGAAGTCACGCAGGATGACGCCCGGCTGATCCACCCGGACGCCGAAGCGCAGGGCTGCCAGATCGCTCAGGTCCTGCGTGCGTTCTCGGCCCAGGGCGGCCGCCAGCAGCCCGATCACCGCGCTCTTGGTCGGTGCCGCTTCCGTTGTCCGGCGGGCGAAGCGTGAGGTCGCTCCCCACGCCTGGAGTGGGCCGGCGAGCTGCAGCAGCAGGACGCTCATGCCTGGTCCTGCCTCCGTGCGACTTCCGCGCCCACGGCGGCGATCAGCTCGGGCATAGGGAGAGCGTCACTCAGCCGAGTCATGGCTTCCGTGTTCTTGCCCACGCGCAGTATCCAGGTTGGATCGTCATCGCCAATGCCGTAGCTGGTCTCGATATCGGCGAGGTAGGACACGAGCGCTTCGGCGGCCTGCCGCATGTGACCGCCGGTTTCCGGGTCGGCCTGGCAGGGTTCCTCGAACGCGGCAACGAGGTTGATAGGCCGCGCCTCGCGCAGCTTGATCACGACGGCGTCGGGCAGGGTGTGATTGCCGAAAGTGTTGATCTTCCCGGTCGGCAGGGACGTCAGGAAGCACTGCACGAACGCCTCCACCGCCTGGCGAACCGGCTCGGTGATCGGCTCGTCATCGCGCAGCCCCTTTCCAAGGTTGCGGCGTAGCAGGTCGACGTCCACCGCGGCGTAGCGGTAGAGGGTGGCGGAGTTGAACTCGACCGTGCCGATCATGCCGGCACCCTTGTCGTCGTCCTCGCGCTCCTTGAAGTCGTCGACCGCCGTGTAGTAGTCGGACTCGTTATCCACCCAGTGCACGCTGATGGCATGTGCCACCTGAGCTGCGGCGTCTACGTTGATATCGGCAGCGTCCGCGACCATGCGACCGAACAGCGCGATGTCGACGGAATGGCGGGTGTTGGCGATCTGCTTGGCCTGGTCTTTGACGGCCTTGTCTTTGAAGTAGGCCTTGCTGTCTGAGCCGTGGCCCTTCACCGCCAGTTCGGCCAGGCCGTCGAGCTGGTGGGCGCTGAGGAACATGAGGTACTTCGATTCCGGAGCAGCGCCCCCTCCCTCACCGCGGTCGGCCTGCTCCTTCCGCTTCGGTACCTCGACCTTCGAACCGGTGGCGGCCTGGATGGTCTCGGCTGCGATCGTCCACGCGTCGGCTTGCGCGATGGAGCCGTCGAGCTTGCGGATGCGCTCGGTGAGGAGTTCGGCGACCCGCCTGGTGCGGACTCCGAGTGCGCTCGGATCAAGCAGGTCGTGGAACCCTTGCCGGGTTGCTCGCTTCCATGCCTGGCTGGAGACACGTGCGCGGCGCACCCCGCCGTACATCGCCGTTTTGGGCGTGCCGGTATCGTCCCGGTTCAGGCAGCTCGGCGGGACGGTCTGTAGCGCATGAACTTCGAGGATGGTCCGGATCATCTGGTGTCCTTGTCGGAGGAAGCCGCAGCATCGGCGTCGGTGCGCGAGCCGGCGGGACGGTAGGAGTGGAAACTGCGACCCCAGCGCTGCCGCACCTGGCGGAGCCCATCGGGGTTTTGGGCCTGGTAGAGCTGCCGAGCCAGGATTCCGTAGTCGATCGGGATCGAGGCGTTGCGCAACAGGATGACGACATGGCGGAGGCGGTCGGCGAGGACCGCCGGCGTGGTGGCGGTGCCGAGGCGGACGAAGTGCTTACGAATCGGCTCATCCAGCGCACCGTTGGGCATGAGCTGTCGGACCGCCGCGCCGAGTTCCGCGCCTGACCGGTGCATCGGGATGGGCCTTGACTGCTGATGCAAGGCATACAGAGTGATAGCCGCGAACAACGCGATTTCGGCCCGACCTGCTTCCCGCTCTGAGAGGTGCTGGTCGCTGTAAAGCCGCTCGGTACCGGCCTTCCCCCACAGCTCCGGCACGTCCTCGGGAAGCTTGCCGGCCCCGCACCGTAGCTGCGCCAAAGTTGCCACGGCGATGCTGCGGTCTGCCAGGTAGCCGTTCTGCAGGTCGCTCACGTAGGCGGCGGCCACACTGCTGACGAAGTCAGCGACCGCAGGCTGTACGGCGGCCGTATCGGGCGGGGACGGGGTCATGAAGCGGCCTCCACGGGTTCGGGGACTTCGCCGGTGTCCGGCGGTAGCGGCTCGCGCTCCTTTGGCCGCGCGGCGGGGAGGGCGGCCCGCAAGCGAGCGCGGAAGATCAAGTCGGCGGCTGAAGCATTCAGCCAGAGACTTTGGCCCTTCTTCGTCTCGATCACCCGCCCCTCCCAGGCGGGGTCTCCAGCCGTGCGCAGCAGCTCGTTCCCCAGTCGGCTGACCATTAGGTACACCTGCTGTTGCCATGCCGTCCGGCGCTGCAGAGCATCGTCATCCGGTTTGATGGCGGCCAGCCACGTACGGAACGCTCCATCCAGGGCGGCGAACCCCTCATGGCGCGCAGCCTCCTTACGTGGCTCGGCCTCGTCTCCGCCGGCGCGGGCGAGGTCGGACGCGAAGTCGCCAAGGATGCTGACGGCTGCTTCCGCATCGCTGACCGCATCGATCGCCATCTGGCCGAGCCGATGGTCGTGTGCGTGGAGCAGCACCACCGGCATGGTCACGGCGTCGTCAGTGATCTCATCGATAACGGATTGCTGGGTGCCATAGTGTGCGCCGATCAGGCGTGCCCGGATGAGAAATGCCGGTGGCAGGTCGCTTTCGACCGTCAGACGGGCGACCCAGTCGAGAATCCGAGGACGAACGATGGCCGCGGCCTCGCCCCGCTGCTCAGCGCCGGCCACCCGGCCTGCGACCAGGGCACCTAAGCCGCGCCAGGCGCTGCGGCTGACGTCGTGCTCCCGGGGGAGATAGACCTGGGCGAGTCCGAGCTTCTTCTCCTGGACAGGACTACGCCGCCAGGCCGTCATCGGCTCGTGTTGATGCCTGTTACGCGGGGCAAGCGGGTCGCCGTAGGTAAGGATCACTCCGGTGACCTTCTGGTCATCGTGGAAGAGCCGTACTCGACGTGATTGCCAGGTGTAGAGGTCTCGGATACCAGCGGGCCGACGGCTCAGCTCCAGTTGGTCGGTCTCCCCTGGCCCATCCGGTGGGCGCCGCCAAGCGGGCCGGTCCTGGTCTGGCTTGATGCGAAGGTTGTCCGTGTCGAAGGCGACCAGATTGAGCAGTAGTGTCTCACTCAGGGTGTCGCCTTCTGCGAAGATACCGCCCAGGTTGCCCGCCCACGCCACACCCTGCGGGTAGGCTCGTCCGCCCTTCACCCGAGGGTCGCCGACGACACCGGTCTTGATCCCAGAAGTATCGAAGGCGTGCGCATGCACCAGCCAGCGAGCGGCTTCGGCGAAGGTCAGGTGCTTGACCCCACGGCCGCGCATGGTGAAGAACGGCAGACCGTTCGGCACGTCGGCGACGATCCGGTCCAGCGCGTTGACTTCGCCTTTCGCAGTCCGCAGCTCTGCCGTCTGGTAGAAGGGCTGGCTGCGGTGCAGCAGGTCGAATCGATCGCGATGCCGGTCCAGGTAGCTGACGATGTGGTCTGTAGGAAGTCCGCTGTCCCACAGCTCCTGCCAGTCGGCGATGTCCCCCGGCCCGTCAATGGCGTCGTGCAGGATCGCCAGGAGCAGCCGCAGGAGCGCGAACTCCTGGGTGGGCACATCGCCCACCAACCGGCGGAGATGCTGTGCCTGCGCGAACACCTCGCGCAGGGAAAGCTCGTCCTCACTGCCGTCACAGCGCTGGACCGGCAACCAGGATTGCTGCGTCAGATCGAACGATGCCGGGATAGGCTCACTCGGCACGAGTCACCTCCAAACCGTCGGTGGACGTGTAGCGCAGGTCGTAGCCTGCCAGTCGTGTACGACAGTTCTCGTCGAGCACGAGAATTAGCTCTCCTGCCAGCCAATAACTGTCCTTGCTCTGCCAAGCCGGGACGTAATTGCGTTCCAGCTCCTCGATGGCTCGGTCCAAAACTTGGGGGATGGAGAACTGGTACGGCAGGCGCAGGCCGCAGCCGGCCACGATCCGCCCGAGACGCGGCTGCGGCACCGCGTCCGTCGGCAGCTCCAACCCCCCGCGCTTCTCGGACAGGCCGGGCAGCGTCGTCCAAACGCCATCCGCGCGACCCTGTACCACCAGGACTTCCAACGTTTCGCGAGTGTCACGCACCTGTGCCCGGCCTCGACGGGTGTCGTCGGCGTCTCCCACCCCGGCATCGACCCAGCCGAGCAACGGCCGACCGGCTCGCCCGGCTTCCCTGATCTGGAAATACTGCGCGGCCTCCTCCTGCCGCGCCTCATGCAGCTCTTGCGCGGCGGCGGCCTTAGCCATCGCGTCCTGCCATTGCGATGGTCCGACCGTGCCATTGCCGTAGGCGTCTTGCACCATCGGGCTGATGTCCTCTGGCAGCCGCACGGTGTGCCCATGCGGGCCCGTACCGGAGAGGAACAGTTCAAGCACCGCAGCCGACCGCAGCAGCGCGTGATCACGGTAGATCAGCGTGGAGCCCCGTACCGGCTTCGGTGGGAGCGTGTCCCAGTCCGCGCCGGTCACTAGGCATCGGGCCGTCCGCAGCTTCTCCGGACGGTGGCTCTGGTCGTTACCGCGAACGTGCCTATGGAGGCGGCCGATCCGCTGCAGGAGCAGATCCACGGGGCATAGATCAGAAACCAATAGGTCGAAGTCGATGTCCAGCGATTGTTCCGCTACAGAACTGGCCACAACGATATGCCGTCCCGTGGGGCGGTGTTGCCGGCTTTTCTCTGGAGGGCCGAAACGCCGCAACAGGTCACTGTCCTTGTCAGCCCGGTCAATATCCACGAAACGGGCGTGCGCGACGCTGACGTTCTCGTTGCCGAACAACCCTCGTAAGAACGCTGCCGTTTCCAGTACGCGATCGACGGTGTTGCGGACGACGAGCACGCATCCTCCGCCGGCGAGTTCCTGGGTGAGCCGCTCCCCCAAGACCGTCAGGTCATCGCGCAATCTCTCCATGTGAACATGAATGGCTCGTCCTGACGCCGCGACCGGCTCCGGCGCAATCCTGCCGTCCGGCTCAACGGTCGTGATCAGCGGATACCCGAGAGCCTGCGCCACCGCAACCAAGTCAGTCTCGGCGCAGGCATCGCCCGCGTACGCTTCGGCCAGCTCGCGACGACGCGCGGCAGGCAGCGTCGCCGACAGCACCACGACCGGCACACGATAAGAGCCCAGCCATGACAACACCCGGTCCAGGTAGGAGTTCATGTAGGTGTCATAGGCATGCGCCTCGTCGATGACGACCACCTTCCCCGCCAGGGCCAGGTGACGCAACGCCAGGTGGCGGCTCTTCAACCCCATGAACAGGAGCTGATCGATCGTTCCAACCACGAACGACGACAGCATGCCCTTTTTACGCCCGCGCAGCCACTGATGCGCCACCAACTCAGCAGGCGCCGCGGACTGATCGGCAGCCGGCCGCCACTCGCCGCTACCGCCGTCCGTGTCGACACCGCGCACATCACGACTGCCGGCCCGCACCAGTGCCGCATAGTCATCGTTGAGCGCGGCCTTGGAGTGCGCCAGGAGAACCGACCGCCTGCCTGGCTGGGGCCGCAGGTCAGGGACACACTTCAGCCAGTCCAGCATTCGCGGGAACATGGCGTTGCCCGTGGCCATCGTCGGCAGCGCAACAAGGCAACCGCCGGCACCCGACCTGGCTGCGAAGATCTCCGCCACCGCCAGCGCCGCCTCGGTCTTGCCTTCCCCCATGGGTGCCTCGATCACCATCAAGCCGGGCGCTGACATGCTCCGTGCCGACTGCATGGCCCGCTCCTGAACCGGGCGGAGACGGCTCCCGGCCGGAAGACTGAACCTCGATGCGAACACCTCTGCTGGAGATCCGGTCGGCTCGGATGGTTGCCACAGCTCCGGCAGATCCAGGCCGCGCCAGGCCGATTCCGCACGATCCTCATCGTGGGAGTGCTCTGCATCCGGAAAGTACGGGAACAGGTCGGGATTGCTGGCGATCCAATCCGCCACGATGACCAGACCCGTCAGTAATGCCTGCGCAGGCTGGGAGAGGCGTACGTTCCGCCAGCCGGCTAGCTCATCGCCGACTTCGCACACGTCAGCGCAGCGATCCAGCAGTTCCCACTGCACCTTTCGCCAGAGGTCCTCACAGCCTGGCGTTCTTACGAGGTCGGGGTGGTCGACCAGTGTCTTGACGTCTGACGCCGTCGGCGGGACGCCGTGATGGCCGCCGACGATGATTCCCACCTGCAAGGTGTTAGGCCGGGACCAGCCATGGCGCTCAACCAGCCACTCCTGCATGAGAGCCTGTCCGGCCAGACCGTGCGGCCCTAGTTTTCGGTCCACGAATTGCTTGAGCGGCGGCATATCGAGCCCCACCGCACGCATCGCATCCGCGAGCGATTCCACCTGACATGCAAAGGCCGGGCTCGCCTTGCCAATGTCATGCGTCGTCGCCAACCACACCGCCAACCGACGCGCATCATCCAGGCCAGCCGGAAGACATTCCGCGATTGTCCGCTTCACTTGAAGGGGGAGCCATCGATCCCATAGAAAGCCGGCGACCATGCCGCTGTCCGCCATATGCCGCCATAGTGGTAACCACCCATCGGTGTCCCGATCATGCTTTGCCCAGACAGATCGCGCTTCTATGGACAAACCATCCGCAAAAGCCGGACGGGACTCGTCGTCGTGGAGCACAGGGGACATTAAAGTGCATCAGCGTGGCTCGAAACAGCTTTGCGCGAAACAACGCGAGACCGATCGCACCGGGCCCGAGTTGTCTAACAGTCCGCAGATATGCAGCATGGAACGACCAAACAGCAGCTTGATACACGAAATGACCGTTTCGTCCCATTCATTGGAAGTGCTCAATTTCGCGCCCCTACGCTGACAACGTCGCAGGTCAGCGAGAGTGCTCCCCGCGCACGCGGGGATGGTCCCTGCCCCCCGTCCTGGACGTGCAGGAGGGCCGGGTGCTCCCCGCGCACGCGGGGATGGTCCCCGCTCCTTCTGGATCTCCAGGCTCTTGGCCAGGTGCTCCCCGCGCACGCGGGGATGGTCCCACGTCGGGAGTGAGGATTTCGTGCGTCGCTTTGTGCTCCCCGCGCACGCGGGGATGGTCCCGGCGCGGCCATATTGGCGCTTCGTCCGTTTTGGTGCTCCCCGCGCACGCGGGGACGGTCCCGCAGAAAGGCCCCCACATGTCCGATGTTCAGGGTGCTCCCCGCGCACGCGGGGATGGTCCCGGAAGGGCGTTCATCTGGTCGGTCACCTCGAAGTGCTCCCCGCGCACGCGGGGATGGTCCCAGCGTTCTGGCTGTGCTGACGGCGCTGGGCGTGTGCTCCCCGCGCACGCGGGGATGGTCCCTCCTCAGGGAGATCGACTTGCCTGTGCCCGCTGTGCTCCCCGCGCACGCGGGGATGGTCCCCGCCGGCACGCGCGGGAGATCATCGCGGCCTGGTGCTCCCCGCGCACGTGGGGATGGTCCCACCTGGATGCCGTCGAGGTGCTGATCCTCATCGTGCTCCCCGCGCACGCGGGGATGGTCCCTCGGGCAGGCCGTCAGCCTGCCGCTGCGGCTGGTGCTCCCCGCGCACGCGGGGATGGTCCCGACGTCGGATAGTCCGGCCGGGTGCCGGGCGCGTGCTCCCCGCGCACGCGGGGATGGTCCCCACGCCGCGCCGCACCGGCCGAGCCAGGCGTTGTGCTCCCCGCGCACGCGGGGATGGTCCCGACGCCGCCTCGCTGCGTCTGGACTACTCGGCGTGCTCCCCGCGCACGCGGGGATGGTCCCTGCCGTACCGCCGCAAGGATCTTCTCGGACTTGTGCTCCCCGCGCACGCGGGGATGGTCCCAGCTGGAACCGCATCGCGTTCGCGGTCGGCGAGTACTCCCCACGCACGCGAGGATGCTCCTGCGGCGGCGCTCCGCCTACCCCTCAACGCCCCCGTGCACGCGGGGACGAGTCTCTATATGACCGCGTCATCCTTGGCGACCTTCAGGGTGCTCCCGGTGCACGCATACATGATCCCGTCTTCCGACTTCTTCGCCTCTAGCAGCACCAGAGCAAGCAAGCGCAGGCCCGGCTGTCCATCCCGTGTGCCAAATGCGTGCGCAAGTTCCCTCCCGCAGCCCCGACGCATACCCATTGAGCTGGGAAAACTCCGTGCGAGCTCATCTGACTCCTAAAGCGGGTGCCGCAGGTTCGAATCCTGCCGGGGGCACGCATCTGACCAGGCCTTCTGCCCTCCGGCCTGCGGTTTTACGGCCGCAGGTCTTTTGCTTTGTGGACCTCGATAGGCAGCCGAGAGCGCCCGTATGCAGCCGTAGGACCATGATCCGGGGATATGGTCGGGATGATCTTGGCGGCGTTTTCCCAGGTCAACTCCCGTTTCTGGGCCATTCAGGTCTCCGGCAACCCACCACGATGCCCAAGCCCAGGACCAACACGGCCGTAGATCGTGCCATACACGTGCGCACACCCGAGCGTGACCACTTCAGCAGAGGCCGGACTCGGCCACCCCTCATAGGCCTTCGCCTTCCAGAAGGAACGCCCCCTTCATGGGTCCAATCCAGCGACACCGCTTCCAACGTGCCGCCGCAGCCTTGGCGACTGATCAACCGCCTGCCGATCAACATCGCCGCGCCCCACCGCGGCTTGGCGGTGGTGGCGCGCCTGCTGCGGCTCCGCTCAGCCGGAACCCCCCGTCGCCACCACTACCCAGGCACGATGCCGCCACGCACTGAGTACGGTGACCAGTTGGCCGCCCACCTGCCGTCGAGCTGCGGAGGCCAACACCGCGTCGACGTGCCACGCATGCCCGTTCAGAAACGCGTTTCCGCCGGGCGGGTGGACTTCTGCTCCGAGGGACGCGGCAAGGAAGAGCAGGATGCGCTAATTGCTGGCGATAGTTCAACTCGGCGGCCGAAAACGCCAGCGAAGAAGATCGCTGTCTCAGGTCATGGCTGCGCTGGCCGAGCATCCGAAGCGGGATCCCGTCGTCCTGGCCGGCGACGGTACGCTGCGCCACCGAGGATGGCGGTCGGTGGCACATGAAGGTCCCGACGGCACCCAGGCGAGCATCACCGTTCCGGCGGACACGCTGAACGATGGCTGGAAGGTGCGCTGGCGATCCGGCGCGGTCTCACCCACCGCCACATCCGCTTGGTCGGCCTGGCGGTCCTTCACCGTCAGCCTGCCCAAGCCCACCGCCACCGGCCTGACCATCGCCCCGTCGAAGGTGGTGGACGTCGTGGGGGTGGCCGACACGGTCGCCCCCACGCTGCAGGCCACCCTCACCCATCCGACCGGCCAGGCGCTGCGCGTAGAAGCCGAGATCGAGCACGAACCGTCCGCACTCGATGGGCAGGGCAGCGGACCGATCTGGGCCGGCGCCGTGGACAACATCGCCTTCGGCACGGGGGCGAGCGTCGCCGTTCCCGCGGGCACGCTCACCGACGGGCGGAAAGTCCGCTGGCGCCTGCACGGCGTCAGTGAGCAAGCGACTGTTACGCGAGACCAGCCGCTCCATGCCGCCCGCGTCGGCCGCCCGCAGGCTTCCGATCTATAACTCCTCGCAGACCCTGTCGATGGGCAAACGCGGGCGATATCGAGCTTTCCCCCCATTAGCCGTCTTGACGCGGCGAGACCGTCGATAGGCGTGATCCCACCAACGGTGCCGCGTGGCTCCCGTATGGCGTCGCGGTGCATGATGACGTGGACGGCAGTGAGCACCCGGCGAGAGTCGATAACTATGCCTGATCCGAGGGCAAATGGTCAGTCTCCGGAAGGCCCCCCGGATTCGAGCGAGGACAGGCTTACACCAGGAGGGGCTTGATACATCTGACGTAAGGCCTGTGCAGGTCCGAGTGCCGACCCGCAGGAGAGGGCGGTTGCGCTGTTACGGAGCAAGTCTTTCCCGTTACTGAAAACGATCTTTACTTTTAGTTCCTGCCCGTGTGGTGATCACTCCGTTTTGCTACCTCTGTTCGAAAGGCTGGAGTGAACACATCACGATTAGCGTCTGGCTTATCTGCCCGGACGCGCCGCCGCGCCGCTCTGATCGCCGTCCTCACACTGCCGCTTTCACTTATGAGCGCACCCGCGATCGCCCAGGGCCCCACGCCATCCCCCGCCGCCACGACTCCACCAGCCAACACCAGCACCCCGGCAGGGGCCGCGCTGGCACAGGCCAAGAAGGACAACAAGCGCGTCGAGATCGAGGCGCTGCGCTCGGAAACGGGTACCTACTTCGCCAACCCTGACGGCAAGACCATACGTGTTGAGCTGTCCAGTACACCGATCCGGGTCAAGAAGGACGGCGCCTGGCAGCCGATCGACACCCGGCTGATCGAAGAAGACGGCGTCCTCCAGCCCAAGTCCAGCCTGGGCGAGCTCACCCTGTCAACGGGCGGCAACACCGACGCCGTCACCTACACCAGCGCCCAAGGTAAAGCGGCCATCGCCGCACCCGACAGGCTGCCCGAACCGGTGGTCAAGAACAACAGCGCCACCTACCCCGACGCCTACGGCCCCGGCACTGACTTGGTGGTCACCGTCACCCCGAGCGGCTTCCGCCACGATGTCGTCATCCGCCAGCGGCCGGCCAAGGACCTCAAACTACGCGTGCCCATGCGCCTGCCCGACGGCCACAAACTCGGCAAGGGCCCGGACAAGACCCCCGGCGTACTCAACGCCAAAGGCAAAGAGGTCGACGACCTCACAGCAGCTCCCATGCTGGACGCCGCCGCTATGGCCAGCCCCGACCAGGGACACATCAGCCAGGCGAAAGCCGCAATCGACGGCGACAGCGTGATTCTCACCGCCAAGGCCGACTTCCTCACCGACCCAGCCGTCACCTACCCGGTCACGGTCACCGCCGCCTCGGAAATCTGGGAGGGCACCGGCATCGCCGGCGACACCCACGTCAGCAACGTACTTCCCAACGGCGACGACAACGCCCTGCTGGAGTCCCTGACCGCCGGCCGCTCACACAGCGGGACCCGCACCCACCGCGCCTACATCCGCTTCAACATCCATGACACACCACTCATGGGCGCCACGATCACCAACGCCGACCTGCGCCTGCACAACTACAACTCCCACACCTGCAGCGACGACAACCCCGGCATCGTCGCACACCGCATCACCGATCCCTGGACCGTCAGCACGCTGACCTGGAACAACCAACCGGACATCACCGTGAACGGCCAGGTCGGCAACAGAGGCGCCTACAGCGCGACCATCCCCTGCCCCGAAGGGGAAGGCGAGCTGTACTACTCCATCGAAGACATGGTGCGCGAGTGGGTGGCCGGTGAGCCCGACGAAGGCGTCCGGCTCACCTCCCCCACCGAAACCGTCTCCCAGAACTGGCGCTCCTACCGCTCCGACGAGTACGGCGGCTACGACACCTACCCCTTCACTTCTCGCGGCCCCGTCCTCTTTATCGAGTACGAGCCCGTTGCCACGGTGGAGGTGGCCACATTCCAGTACGGCGACTGGGGGACTACGCCACAAGACCTGGCAGAGCAGCGGTCCCGGGAGAGCGAGGACGGCAGCCCGCCTGGTCTTGATCCGAGCCATGAAGAGACGCGTCAAGAAACGCTGAACTCCACTCAGTCTGTCACCGTCAACCCGGACGATCTCCCGATGCCGGAAGACATGACCGAGGAGGAGTTGGAAGAGTTCGTCCGGGAGGAAGGCGGCAGCGTCGATGCCCCGGAGGATCCTCCCACTGCGGACACGCTGGCTCCTGAGGTGATGACGAAGCCAGCCGACGGTGACACCGGCGTCGCTCTCGACGAGGAGATCCGCGTCGCGTTCACCGAATCGGTAACAGACCAGACTTTCGCTTTGAAGGATGCGGCGGGAACCGATGTTGCCTTCAACGCGACGCCCATTGGGGACGATCCTGATACGGAGGAGATCGAACCGAGCGATCAGGGCTGGGTGCTCAAGCCCGAGCAAGCCCTGAAGGAAGCTGAGCGATACCGCATCGAGGTCAAGGCGGCCAAAGATGCCGTCGGAAACGTCATGCGTGACTTTTCTGCCACGTTTACGACCGTGGGAGGAAATGCGCCGGTGCCGGGGCTGGTCGCGGCCTATGGCATGAACGAGGGCTCGGGCACCAGCGTCGGGGACTCTTCCGGGCAGAACAACACTGGCGCGGGCAGCGGCACCACCTGGGCGAATGGCAAATACGGCAAGGCTCTGTCGTTTGACGGCTCTTCCAGCGTGGTCACCGTCGGGGATGCCGCGTCGCTGCGTCTGGCAACTGGGATGACTCTGTCGGCCTGGGTTAACCCGGCTTCAGTGGCTGACTGGAGCAGCGTGGTGGGCAAGGAGCTGAGCGCCGGGGGCATCTCGTACACAATGTACGCCGCCACTGACCTGTCAGCTCCGGGTGGCTGGGTGCAAACCTCTCCCGACGAATCGTCGTACGTTGATGGCTTCGAGCCGTTGCCGGTCAACAGCTGGAGCCACCTGGCGGTCACCTACGACGGTGCCGCCCTGCGGCTGTTCGTCAACGGTCAGCCGGTCAATGAGACCCGTATGAGCGGCGGCCTCCACGACGACGGCGGCCTGCTGCATATCGGTGGCAACTCCGTCTTCGGCGAGTACTTCGACGGCCTGATCGACGAGGTGCGCGTCTACAACCGCGCCCAGGCCGTAACGGAGATCCAGGCCGACATGAACACCCCCGTCGGCTCCACCACCCCGAATCCGGACCCGACCCCTACACCGGATCCCACGCCGACACCCGATCCCACGCCCAATCCGGTGCCGGGACTGGTGGCGGCCTACGGCATGGAAGAGGGCACGGGCACCAGCGTCGGGGACTCGTCCGGACAGAACAACACCGGAGCGGCGACCGACACCAGTTGGACGACCGGCAAGCATGGTAAAGCCCTGTCCTTCAACGGCTCCTCCAGCTGGGTCACCGTTCCACACGCCGAATCACTGCGCCTGACGAACACGCTGACGCTTTCGGCATGGGTACAGCCGGCGACGGCGGACCACTGGCACACGGTGCTGATGAAGGAAACCGCCGACAGCGGCTCCTACGGCCTGTACTCCTCCGCCGACGAGTTGCTCCCCTTAGGCTGGCTGCAAACCGCTGACGGGCCGCGGGGGGTGTCCAACGGCAGCCCACTGCCGCTGAACCAGTGGAGTCACCTGGCCGTCACCTACAACGGCAGCATGGCCACTCTGTACGTCAACGGCACACAGATCGACCAGGAACCGATCGACGGCGACCTCGTCGACGACGGCGGCGCATTGCGCCTGGGCGGCAACAGCGTTTGGAGGGATGAATTCTTCAGCGGCCTCATCGACGACGTGCGAATCTACAACCGCGCCCAGACCGCGGCCGAGATCCAAATTGACATGAATACCCATGTCGGTGCTGCGGAAACGGGGGTGGCGACCCAGCGGGCGCGAAAGAACTCGCCTGTCGGGGTCCGAAAGCTTGCGGTCGGTGACAGCCGCAGCGTGGACGGCGTCACCGTCGCTCCTACCCGCACACCCCGCCTGACCGCGTGGCTGTCTGCCGGGCGCGACGGCGAGGCGAGGGTGGAGACGGAGGTCGCCCGCAAACCCTCTAAGTCTGTCAAGGCGGGCAAGGTGGTCTCGGACAAGCAGCTGATCTGGTCCGGCCAGGCCACCGCCGATCACGGAGACTCCCGGGTGACGTTGCAGGTTCCCAAGGGGAAGTTGCGGCCTGGCGAGAACGTAAGGTGGCGAGCGCGCCTCACCGGTTCCGGAACCACGGGGACCTGGACGGGCTGGCAGGATCTCACCATCAAACAGGAGGAGCCGGCAGCTGCGACACCGACATCTGCAGCGCGTGCCCTGGCCGACGATGACCCGCTCTTCCGGAAATGCCTCGATACTCCTGGGGCGTACGACGATCCCGGGTTCACGCTCAACCGGCAGACCTACTGCTCCGTCCAGACAATTGCGGTCGGCAACTTCAAGCTCCCTGAAGGCAACCCCGAAATAGACCGAGGCGTCTTCGCCAAAGCGGTGATCGTCGGACGCGCTTTCAACAACGGCAAGAAGACGGGGGCCCAGAGGGATCGTATCTCCCGTTGGTCAATCAAACTGTATGACGTGGAAGCGCACGGCGCCTCAAGGAATTGGGCGTGGCTCGCATTCGGCGTGAAGAACTCCGAGAACTCCGACTGTCATATGGACTCGGCTTACGTAGAGGGCAGTTGGCAGCAGTGGCGTGACGGCAAGGTCGCCGAGTTCGCCGTCGTATCCAAAGAGACAGATCCCGGCCTTGCCGGTGAAGACCTCGTTGCGTTCTGTTACCCCAGGTTCTACTACAAACACTGGTACCCGGCAGTACCTTCGGAGAAGCCGAGGTATATCTACGCGGAGGGTGTGCCCACCGTCCGATGCGATTCCGCTTCGTACATCGTGAAGTCCTACGGTACCGGCTGCATCATGCCGTATGCGCAAACGACTTACGAGACGACTGAGACACGTCCGGGAAAACCCCACGAGGACGAGGGTAACGTCCTCACGGCCTACCGAAGCGTTCCAGGCCATATTTGGACCGCGTTACAGGCGTCCATCCTCACTTATCCGAAGGCCGCCAGCAAGGCGATGCCAGGCACCCCTACCACCGGACATCTGACACGAAATGTCAATAATAACTGGAAGAAAGGAAACAACGACAAGTCGAGAGCACTCTGCCGGAGCCTTTTCAAGGAGTACGACGACACAGACCCAGTGCTGGGGAAGAAAAATTCTCACAGACTGTATGAATGTGACGAGTATCCATTTCAGTCCACCATGCAGGGGTCGTGGACCGGAGCCAACAACGGGAAGGATTCAAATTTTCGACAATTCTCCGTTAGACCCGTCTACCACAAGCACAACAACGAGGACAGCAAGAACATCGGCAAGTACTACGGCTCACAGCGCATCCTCGGTGTGGACGGAGATAAACGTACTAAAGCGTACGATCACTTCTTAGTGAAAGCAATTGTGCCAGGGTATAGGAATTGGTAGAAGCGCGCATATCCAGGCATGATTCGCGATAGTTCGACACCGTAACCGCCCCGGGATGAGCGGACATCGTTCATCCCGGGGGACGCCGGCTTACAGGAGATATGCATGCTGGAAACGATGATCGAAGAATATGTCGAGACGCTAAGAACATTGACTCTCGACATTTTCGCATATACGCTAACCATCCCCGACTCCGGCCAACTGACATCGGCGGAAGCCATCCGCCGCCTACGATCGGCCCCTCTTACGCAGCCTGCCGGCCCTCCAGGTCCCTATGACACCGATGGCGATGAGGACCTCATGCTGATAGCTATCGACAACGGAATCGTCACACTAGACGGAATCAACCCGGACCCCGACCGTAAAGAGGTGACCGATCGACTGGCCGGCCAAGGACTCAGGCACTGGTACATAGCCCAGGACGTCGAGGGCAATGGCACCCTGTATGTGCGCTACGGAGACGCCGAAGGGGAGGTACAGTGTCCCGAACCCCTCGCCAATCCGTCCACTCCCTGGACAGAGTTCCTCGGCCCTCTAACTCCATACGCCTCACTCCTTGCATCTTTATATGACGACAGAGAGCTAGAAAGAGACGCAACCGCCATCTTTTTGGCCATCATTGAGCATGAAAGCGGAGTTCGCTTCAACGAGGCCTTACTCGCAAGGCCGCGTCTAATCGTGCCAGTCGATCCACATCGTCCTATCGTGTAGCGACCGAGCCACTCGAACCACCACGTGGGAACTCATCGCCCCTGTTCGGCACGGGACCAGTATGAGCGGCGGGCAACCTGAGCGCATCGACTACCTGGGACGGCGTACAAACACGACTACGGAGCAGATCGGTCGATGGCGAAACGATCGAGCTGGGATCGCATGAGCGACGGCAGCCGCCACGCATGCTCATGCCGGCCGTGCGCCATCCAAGTGAGTCGAAGCATCCGCACCTGAAGAGCGGGAACACCTTGCGAGACGCTCGCGGCGAATGTCGCTCTGAGCAGGTAAAACAGAAGTCGAGTGATGGGCGGCGGGAGATCATTGTCGAGGAACCGAGGCACATTCAGCGGCAATCACATACCACCCATCAGTAGACATAGCGGCCTCCGTATGGCTCGAGCTCTCCTGAAGCGGGTGCCGCAGACATCCGAATCTGCCTAAATTGTCAAGCCGTAGCTTTCGATCGCGGTGGGAAGGCGACGTGCTCGTTGTAGATCATGCCTTCTTGCAGACAGTGGTGAAGGCAGCCGAGCAGGCGGTTGAAGGTGTTACGGAGCGCGCTGGAGTGGCGATCTCCCTCGGTGCGTCGCCGGTCGTAGTGGGCTCTGGGGCCTGGTGCTCGTAGAGAGGCGAAAGCCCAGACGTAGCCGGCGGCGGCCAGCCGCTGATTCTTCACCTTGCGATGATGAACGACCAGGCTCTTGCCCGAGGCGCGGGTGATCGGCGCTGCGCCGGCGTAGGCCTTCAGCGCGCGGGCGTCGGTGAAGCGGGCGCGGTCGTCGCCGAGCTCAGCGAGCACGCGGGCACCGGTGAGATCGGCCAGGCCCGGGAAGCTGGTGACGACAGCCGCGTCCGGGTGCTGGTGGAAGGCTTCGCTGGTGGCTTCGGAGAGTTCGTCGGCGGCGCGGCAGGCCGCGTAAAGCTGCAGGAGCAGGGCTTGAGCCTGACGGCCGAGCGCTTCTTCGACCAGAGGGAGCTGATGCAGGTGTTCCCCGCGGAACAACGTCTGCAGCCGTTCGGCCCAGGTACCGATGTTGCGCCGGCGTCCGGATGAGCGCAGCAGGTCGTGCAGGCGGCGGGTGGTGAGCTTGGCGGCCGCAGCCGGGGTGGGCGCCGCTTGCAGGACGGCGCGGGCCTCGCGGGAGGTCAGGCCGATGTTCTTGACGTGGAAGGCGGTCAGCGCCGCCGGGAAGTACTCGCGCAACAGCGAGCGCAGCTGGTTGGCCAGCTGCTGCCGGTTCCAGACCGCATCCTGCTGCGCCCGGGCCAGCACCGCGATCGCCTGTACCAGCTCGGAATCGGCCGGCAGTGGCCGGTGGTGGTCGGCATCGACACGCAGGATGTTGGCCGGAGTCATGGCGTCGGCGTGGTCGGACTTGGCCCGGGCCACGGTGTGTCGTTCGCGGTAGCGGGCCACGGCCAGCGGGTTGATCGCATACACCTTGCGGCCGGTGGCGCGCAGGCAGGACACCAGCAGGCCGCGACTGGTCTCGATCGCCACCGGGATCTGCTCGCCGGGGCAGTCTCCGTGTTCGGCCAGCAAATCCACCAGCGTCCGCCATCCGTGGACGTCGTCACTGATGCGTCGTTTGGCCACCAGCCTTCCAGGCTGGTCGACCAAGGCGACGTCGTGGTACTTCTCCGCCCAGTCGATCCCGCACGTCAGCGGCACCATGTCCCTCCCTTTTGTCGGTCGTAGCGGCAGATGAGCCATGCAGGGGCACGCCACGCCCTAACGAGAGAGCTCGACGGCTCGACATCCGATCAGCAGTTCGTGACCCCAGCCCGCCGCAGGCCCGCATGCTGCGCAAGGGCTCGACGGCCCGGGTGGACAACAGCGGTGTCTCCTGCGACTGGCTCACACCACGATCTTCGCGAAAAGTACTGGTGGGTGACCATCGAGCAGGACCGACGTACGCTGCCTCAGCCAGCCAAAGCTCCAGGCCCGATATCAACTCAGGCCTTGCTCTGTTCCCGTCGATCGCCACCCACCAAGGCCCGCCCATCACGCACGGCCTGCGGTCAGAAGTCAAGCTCCGATTCGAATCTAGGCTTCAGGGCGAGTACCCGAGCCAGCGAACCCGGGGTCGTACACAGTCATTAGGTTCGAATCCTGCCGGGGGCACGCATCCGACCAGGCCTTTTTAGCCCCTGACCTGCAGTTTTACGGCCGCAGGTCATTTGCTTGGTGGACCTTGATAGGCAGCCGA
This sequence comes from Nonomuraea longispora, assembly GCF_004348345.1. GTDB lineage: Bacteria > Actinomycetota > Actinomycetes > Streptosporangiales > Streptosporangiaceae > Nonomuraea > Nonomuraea longispora. The sequence continues at coordinate 7,530 of NZ_SMJZ01000037.1, read as the reverse complement.
GAGCGCACGAACGCAACCGTAGGACCATGATCAGGGGACATAGTTGGGATGATCTTGGCGGTGTATCACCAGGTCAGGCCCCGATTCTGAGCCCTCAGGCCTCTCGCAACCCGCTACGACGGCTCGGCATGCGACGAACATAGCCGTTGATCATGCCGAATACATGCCTAAAGCGGAGCGTCATCCCTCCAGGCGAAGTCCGTCCGCACCCGTCGCCGGCAAGAATGACGTCGCCCGGCATGTCGATGCCACACCCCCTCCCCCAGCGCCAGACCTTCCGGGTGCTTCACGTGTGGGCGCCGGTACGCTTTCCCAGACCTGCGGATGAAGCCGCCCCTTAGTCGGCACCTCCAGACCGTTCTCGCGAGCCCAGGCACGGACCTCGGCCGTGCTGGGCTCCGGCATCGTCGCGGGCTCGTCCATCGTCGACACGACCCGCGCCGCCTCGGCCGAGTGGTCCGCGGCCGCGTAGGCGGCGGCCAGGAACCGGTAGGTCCACTTCTCGGCCAACTGCCGGCTCTCGCAGAACACGATCCGCACCCCGGGAAAGGCCACCTGCAACTCCGCAATTCCATCGGCCACTACCGCCGGGCGCTCGTGTTCCAGCTTGAACACCTGGCTGTAGCGCTCCTCCACCACCGCCGCGGCATGCGCAAGGCCAGCCAGCTCCGTCAGCTGATACTTCAACCGACTGTTCAGCAGAGAACCCACCAAGTCGGCCAGGCTCTTGCGCTCCACTGCCGCGTGCAACGTCCCGGCGACCTCGACACCGTAATCACCGCACGGCAACCGCCGCCTGACCAGCTCCACCTGCTGGCGAGGGAACTTGTAGGCGTACCGCTCCCCGCTGTCCACGACGACCGGCAGAGCCGCGACCCCACAAGCGCGCGCGGTGGGAGTTGTCACCTTCGGACGAGCCTGCCTGCGCACCCGCGCCGTCTGCCAGAACACCGCATCCCGGCCACGCGCCTTGGTGAAAACAATCTGCGACCGGTTCTCCCGCGCCCGATCCAGCACCAGATCGATCGCCGCACCCCGCCGCACACGCGACCGGACCGCCACCCGCTCAACCACCTCAGGCTCAGCCGGCCACTCCTCCGACCCGACCGGATAACAGTAGAGCACCGATATGGATCTCCCGGTGGGAACCTTCAACGTAACCAAGATTCTCGAGGTGTGCGGTCGGACGACGAGTCGACGCAAAGCCGCATGGCAAGCGACCGCACTCGCTATCCCGGTTATCGACGAGGTGAGTGATCGCAAGGTGTCCACGCGATAGTCACATTTCACAAAAAAGCTTGCTCAATTCCTTCGACCATCCGATTGTCATACTATCGGCACAACAAAAACCGGAAAAGGAGGAGGGACTATATCCACCTCATCGTCATCTCCCCCAACTTCTTCCAGATCATTCCATGAGATGAAGCCAGGAGCCGCATCCGACTTGATGCACTCTATAATTGAATCAAGTTCATGAACGATACGGTACTTTCCCCTGAAGGGGAGCTCATCCACTCCAGTGGAAACAACTGAAAGTCGCAATTGACCGGCCTGCTCATCGTACCAAACATAGAACGTAATGGGAGTTCTAGACGTCGCGAACCTAGCTCTCAACCTAATCCCCGCAGCCAAGATCGCTTCGGCAACTTCATCGAGTTCCGATGCATCCCCCATGCTGAACGTGGCGAGGTTCTCGCGAGCTTCCCTATTCGGATCATTAGCACCGAGAACAAAACACGTTTCGGCATAGTCCAGAATCTTGTTACTCGTCTCGTTGATTACATCCTCCCAGAGAATTAAATTGCTATTCCTATTTGTGGAGCTGACTCCAGGGCACGATCTTTCCGACTTCCCCCTTATGTTTGCTCGTGAAGAAGTTGCCATACACGTCCGCGTCGGCAATCCATTCGAGCCCCTTCTTTGTCTGGCGATAAACCTTCCATGCAGTCCTCCATCTCCTTTCATGTCTGGGCTCCACCAGAGAATCTCGCCTTTGCGATTCGGTTTCTGCTGATAGTACCTAGCACCAAAAGGGCCTCCACGCATGATTTTCGTTGATAACTCGGCGGTAATTTTCCAAGCTTGCGCGCATGGGTTGGCGTTATGGACGAGGACAGCCTGGTCGCCCGCTAAGACATAATAGGTATGGATGTCGGCGACAGACAAGTTGTGCACCTGTTGCGATGCTGTCCATCGCTTCACATCGACGACTTGGATCCATGTCCCAGCGGAGGTACGAAGCCAAGCCCCCGGTTTAAGATACGTTGCGTCAACCCAATCCCGCAGAGAAGGGACCCAGAAGGGATGCTGGGCCGTTGCAATCACCGACTGAAAATTAGCTTCGCCCTTACGCTCTGGCCTGATGGTGATCTCGATCAGGTTCTTGGTGCCGGTGCTGTTGATTAGTGCAGTGACCTTCTTGGCTACCGTCTCGCCGGTGGCTGGATCGGTGGCCAGGACTTCGTCTCCGACGCGTATGTCCTCTATTGGTTGACGGCTTCCGTCCGCCATCAGCACCAGCGTTCCCGGCGCAAAGCTACTGCATGCCTTGGCCACCCTAGCGCCACTCGAAGAGATTTTGGCGAATATTTTTCCGAGGCCCTTGATTCCAGCCTTTGCGAGTCCTGCCCCAGGGATGAAGTTCACGGCGAAGAGCCCACAGGCGACGACACTTCCATTGGCGCAATCTGCCGCGTCACCGAAGAAGAAGTCAAGGAATTCGTCGGTTATGTTTTCCCCTCGCCTTGCCCGATCCCAACTTTCTTTCCGCAGCCGATTCCACGTTTCGTCGGAAATTCCTAGCTCAGCACGCCATCTGAGGCAGCGCTCTATACCTCCACCGAAGGGACCGAGACACTCGTTCAAAAATTGCTTGGTGCGTGTGGCGATTTTCGCCGCTTTCTTTATGGCCTTACACGCTTCTGTCCCATAGTAGCTTGAGCACGTAATTCCGCTCTTAGACGAGGAGGCACCGGGAGCTCCAATACCGCTTGACAGTATCTTCCACGCATCAGACAGGACACTCGGCGGAATGCCCGTGTATGCCTGTCTAATAAACTCCTGAATGACACCTTTATCCGATTTCCAGAATCCATTGGGTGGATTCCATCCATTCGGGAGAACATTCTGTCGCTTCATTTCTTCGATGGTCATCACGTTAACCATGTTGGTGACAACCGCGCCGCATCCACCGTAGGTGTCGCAGCCGATGGGTCCGCCGCCTCTGGATATGCCGCAGCTTCCAATGCAATAGCCGCCTTCGCCTCCCTCGTCGCCTCCGTAGACAATGCCGTGCTGGGCATATATTTCGGTGGCTGATTGGTAGCCGATACCTGGTGTGTAGTGCCCACTTCCTGTGCTGACAGTGGCGTGGCCGGTGGGGTCGGTACCGGTGAGGGGGGAGGCGTTGGCGTAGGTGTAGCGGTTGGCCTGGACCGAGGGGTTCGGGTTCAGGGTCATGGTGTCGCGGCTGGTGAAGGTGCCGGTGCCGGGCTGATACCAGCGGGCGTGCATGTTGACCTTGCCGGTGTCCGGGTCGGTGTATTCGCCCTGGTAGCCGAGATTGGTCGTGGTTCCGGTCTGGGCGGTGACGGCGCCGAACGGGTCGTAGGCGGTGGAGGTCTGCAGGGTGGTGGTGTAGGTGGCCACCAGGTCGCCGTGCAGGTCGGTGAACGCCGCCACCGCCGCGCCGGTGCCTTCGGTGAGGCCGAGCAGGCCGCCGCCGGTGTCGCGGGCGTAGCGGGCCTGGACTGTTCCGCTACTGTCGGTGATGGCGGCCAGGTCGTTGCCGAGCCCTGCGTAGGCGAAGGTCTGCTTGGTGGTGCCGTGGATGCGGCTGGTGAGGCGGTCGAGGGCGTCGTAGGCGTAGACGCTGTCGCCGTCGGCGATGAGCCGGTCGAAGGCGTCGAAGGTGTAGCCGGTGGTCGTGCCAGCCTTGGTCTCGGTGGCCAGGGTGCCGCGCGAGGTGTAGGTGTAGGTGCTGCCGTCGCCGGTCAGCAGCCGGTTGCGTTCGTCGTAGGTGAAGGTCTTGTCGCCGGCCTTGGTGCGGTTGCCGGCGGCGTCCCACTCATAGGCGGTGGTGGCGCCGTCGGGGGCGGTCCAGGAGGTGAGGCGGCCGGCGTGGTCGTAGGCATAGGTGTTGGTGCCTGCTCCTGCCGTGCCGGTGGTCGTCTTGGTGGTGAGGTTGTCGTCTTTGTCCCAGCCGTAGGTGATCGTGGCGAGCTGGGTGCCGGAGCCGTTCTCGAGCGTCTGGCCGGTGAGGCGGTCCATGGCGTCGTAGTCGAAACTCTGCGTGCCGGCCTGACCGCTGGTGGCGGTGATGGTCTTCAGGCGGCCGGCCGGGTCGTAGCCGTAGGTGAGGGTGCGGTTCGTCACCGGGTCGGTGGCGGTCTTCAGGCGGCTGGCGTTGTCCCAGGTGAAGGTCGCCGTCCCGGCGGCGTCGACCCTTTGGGTGGGGTTGCCCAGCGCGTCGTAGCGGTAGGCGGTTTCCTGGGTGCTGCCGCGCGTCACCGTCAACGGCAGGTCGCGGTCGTTGTAGTCGACGGTCAGGTTGCCGGCGGTGGTCATGCGGTTGGCCAGGTCGTAGCCGAAGCTGCGCTCGGCGGTGGCGGCGTCGCCGCCCGCGCCGTTCTCTTGGGTGAGGCGGCCGAGGTGGTCGAAGGTGCGGTCGATGCGGACGCCGCCGGGCTGGAGGGTGGCGACCGGGTTGCCGGCCGCGTCGTAGAGGTGGGTCCAGGTGCGGTCGGCCGCGTCCGGATGCGCGGCGGTGGCGGGTTCGGTCACCGTTTCGGCCAAACCGAGGCTGTTGTAGGTGGTCCAGGTGGCGTTGCCGCGGCCGTCGGTGAGCCGGGTGCGGGCGCCGGTCGCATCGTAGCCGAGGCTCGTGGTGATCGACTCCTCCTCCGAGACCGGCTCGATGAGGGTAGTGGGGCGGCCCAGGGCGTCGAAGGTCTGCTGGGTGACGTGGCCCTCGGGGGAGGTGAGGCTGGTCTTGTTGCCTGCGGCGTCGTGGCCGAAACGGTAGGTGCGCAGGACACCGCCGCTGCGGTCGAGGTCTTTGGCGGTGATCTGCCGGCCGGCCAGGTCATAGCCGGCGGTGGTCGCGTTGCCGTTGGGGTCGGTGGTCTTGATCAGCCGTCCGGCCAGGTCGTAGGCCATGCCGGTCGTGTTGTTGTTCGGGTCGGTCACGGAGGTGACCTCACCGGCCGCGTTCACCCCATATGTCGTGACCTTGCCGCCTGGGGCGGTCTGCTTGACCAGCCGGCCCGCGTCGTCGTACTCCATGGTGGTGGTGTAGGACGCCGTGGACGGCTTGCGCTCGATCTGCGTGGCGGTGATCTGCCGGCCCAGATCGTCGTAGGTCGCCCCGGTACGCGCCCCGGTGGGATCGACCGTGGCGAGCTTCTCCCCCGCCATGTCGTACTCCGTCACCCACGTCCCACCCTGCTGCCCCTCAGGAGCGGGATCGGTGACCCGCACCTGACGGCCGAGCTTGTCGTAGTCGAACGTCGTGGTGTGGCCGCGCGGGTCGGTGGTCGAGGTGAGCTGCCCGGCCGCGTCGTAGGTGAGCGAGGTGGTCGGAGTGAGCGCGGTGCCGCCGGGCGGGGTGTAGCTGGGCGTCTTCTGACCGGTCAGACGGCCGGCCTTGTCGAAAACCGAGACGACAGTACGGCCCTCAGCGTCCGTCTCATGTGTCGTCGCACCCACCGCGTCATAACCGAAACGCACCGCAGGCCGCGAGTCATCAGCCGCGCCGTCCTTGTCGACCTTGACCTGCGGGCCGGTGGTCTCCACGAGCCGGCCGAGCGCGTCATAGCGCATCTCGGTCGTGAACGCCTCCGCGTCAGCACCCGCCACGTTGCCGCGCGGCTCGGTCGTGGCCACGGCCAGACCACGATCGTCATAGTCGACGGTGGTGACGATGTCCTCGTCGCCGTTCTCGACCGTCGTCCTGGTGGGCAGGTTCGTCTTGGTGTAGGCCTGCTCGGTGACCTCGGCACGGTCGCCGTCGGCGCCGGTGCGAATGGTTTTAATGATGTTGCCGTTGGCGTCGTAGGTGAACGCGGTCCTGCGGTCCAGCCCGCCGGGGTCGAACGTCTGCGAGGTCAGGAAACCGGCCGCGTCGTAGACGTACTCGGTCGTCGACTGCGCGTTCCCGTCACCGGTGACGAGCTTGATCTGGTTGCCCGCCGCATCGTAGGTGTGGCTCTCCAGCTCGACGTCCCGCGCGGTGCCGGAGCCGTTCAGCTTCACGTTGTCGGCGATCTTCTTGGCGAGCAGGTTGTCGCCGAAATACTCGAAGGAGGTCCTGCGGCCCATCGCGTCCGACTGGGCCACCAGGCGGCTGGCCGCGTCATAGCCGAACGACGCCAGCACCTTGTCCGTCGCCGGCTGCGGGTCGACCGGGCTGCCGGTCCAGCCCTTCAACGTCTGGGTGAGCAGTTCGCCGCGCTCGCTGTAGGCGTGCTCGACCACCGCGCCCCTGGCATCCGTCACCGTGGCCAACCTGCCGATGGTGTTCCAGCTCTGGCGCACCACACCGCCCTCAGGGTCGGTGATCGTCTCGACCCTGCCGTGGTCGTCGTAGGTGTAGACGGTCGCGCGCTCGGCGTCGCCGCCGCTCAGGTCGCTGACGGTCTCCCGCAGCCTGGAGCCGTCCGGGTCATAGGCGTACGTGGTGCGCCTGGTGTGCGTGACCCCGGACACCTCGTTCCTCACGCCCGGCTCGGTCTGCGTCGCCAGCCGGCCGAGCACGTCGTAGGTGAGGACGGTCTTCACCCCGTCGGGGTGGGCTTCGGACACGTGCGAGCTCTCGCGCAGCCGGCCTAACGCGTCGTAGGCCAGCTCGACCTTCAACCCCTCGGGGTCGCGTTGCTCGGCCAGGTCACCGGCCGCCGTATAGCGATAAGTCGTGATCACCCATCGAATTGCGGCGCACGTCTGACCAGGGCTGTAGCAGAACAGAGACCCGGACGACCAGACGTGCCGTAATACAGCTTTGATGCGGGGCGCACTCCACCGACAAGGCCCCACCCAGGTACACACACAACAGCCGACACAACCCAGAGTGCTACACATCAGCCATGAAAGATCGCCGAGTAGCCGACTCTCATGTCACATCGATCTTCCCCTACGAGCTCGGGCGACGAACATGATCAAACCCGTACACAATGCCCGTGGAGGCTAACCCACGACACGAACTGGGCTGCGCGAGAGCAACGCCGCTGGATAGCATCAAGCACCCACACCTGAGGAGCGGGATCACTTCGCGACGCTCTCGCCACGACTGTTGCTCCGACCAAACCGAAAAGACGCAGGCTGCGGGCCAGGGAACGCGTTGAGCAGCAACCGGTATACCGTCCATTTGGCCGCCACATACCGCTCATTGAGGGACATACCTGGCTTGGCTGGACTCGATCCCACGGCGCGCGATGCGCGGGGTGATGCCGCGGACGCGCAGAAAGGTGCGCAGATGGGGGTAGCCGTAGCCCTTGTCGCCGTGGAGTTTGCCCCGTCGACGACGTCGGGGGC
>NZ_SMJZ01000379.1 GCF_004348345.1 Nonomuraea longispora | reverse complement strand
TGATGGCGCTTCGCGAATCTGACCAGGGGTGCTCTGTGAAAGTTGCCAGGTCGTTGGACTTCATACTACGGCTTTAGTTGATGTTCGTCACGGATTGTGACGGTGTGTCGACGTGAACAGCAGCGGGTGGCACGAGCATGGCCACCACCGCGATCGGTTTCCGGCAGTGCGGGCAGCTGCTTTGGCGGGCACTGGTCGTGGCCGCCGTGACGAGGTCCCCCGGGAGAAGGTGTCCCCGGAGAGGGTCTGCTCGGAGAGGCTCGCCGGGGAGAGGCCTGTCGTGGGCGCGTGGGTCGGGCGTTCGTGTCGCGGGGCCGGGGCGCAGGCGGATGTCGCCGGGGACGGGCGGTGGCAGTCCCAGCTCGCGGGCCTTTTTCATCTCCCGGGCCCAGATGGCTTTGCATCGGGGGTCGCAGAAGCGGTGGGTGGGGCGGCTGCTGTTCCAGGTGAAGGGGGTGGCGCAGACCGGGCAGGTGCGTTGCTCGCGGTGACTCATGAAGCGACCTGCCGAGCGGGTGTGGTGGCGGGTGCGGGCGAGGTCAGGCCTTGGCGCAGGGCGTCGGTGTGGGCCTGGTGGGCGCGCATCCGGTAGGACGGGCCGTCGATGGCGACGATGATGCCCCGGTGCAGCAGGCGATCCAGCAGGGCCGCGGCCAGCATCGGGTCGCCGAGCCGTTCGGCCCAGGCCGAGACGCCGACGTGGCTGGTGGTGATGATCGAGCCTTTCAGGTAGCGGCCGTTGATCACTTCGAACAGCAGGCTGCGGCCTTCCTCGTCCAGGCGGCGGTAGCCGAATTCGTCGATCACCAGGAGCCGGGGCTGGGTGAAGAAGCGCAGGCCGGTGGGGAAGCGGTGCTCGGCCAGGGCGCGTTTCAACCGCCGGATGAGGTCGTCGCAGGTCGTGAAGTAGGTGCGGTGGCCGGCCAGGGCGGCGGCGCGGGCCAGGCCGATGGCAAGCATGGTCTTGCCGACGCCGGGCTGCCCGATGAAGATCACGTTGGTGGCGTCGTCCAGGAAACGCAACGATGCCAGTTCCCGCACGACGGCTTCCTCCAGGCCGGGCTGGGCGGAGAAGTCGTAGTCCTCCAGGCTCCAGGGCGCGGGCAGGCTGGCGAAGCGCAGGTTGTTGTCGGCCCGGCGAGCCGCGCTGGCAGTGGCCTGCAAGCCCAGCAGCCGTTCCAGGGCTTCGAGCACGGACAGGTTCTCCTCGCGGGCGGCATCCAGCAGCGCGGGCAGCGCGCTGGCCGCGGCGCTCAGTTTGAGGTCGGCCAGATGGCCGCGCAGCCGCTGGTAGCAGGCCGCCTGCGCCGGTGTGGCCGGCGGGACGAGATCGGTCGCGCGATCGGGCGCGTGGCCAGGTGGGGCGGTCGTGCTCATCGGTGATGGTTCCCTTCATAGACGCGGCAGAGCTCACCGAGCGTGCCCACGGCCGCTCCGGTGGCCTGATGGCTGTGGCGCAGGTAGCCGTGGCTGGTCAGCACCTGAAAGACGTCGTAGATGAGCCCCCAGGTGAACCGCTCGTCCAGCGCGCCGGGCTTGGTGACGTCGGGCTTGGTGACGTCGGGCTTGGTGACGTCGGGCTTGGTGACGTTGTTGTCCATCGCAGTGGTCCCCCTCGTGGCGACAGCGCGGTGGTTGAAGAGGGGGGAGTGAGAGTGATGGGCGCCGGGGACAGGCGGTCAGGGCCGGGCGTCGGGGACCGATGAACCAGGCGTCAGCGGGCGCGCGGCGGCGGCGTAGGCGGCGAAATCGGCCACCGGCGCCGCGGCGGCACCGACGCCGGTGCCGCGCAGCCGGTCGGCTTCGGCGCGGGCGGCGGGCGAGAGCGGCCGGCGGGTTTTGTGCGGGCACGGCCCGCCCCCGCCCAGCCGGGCGCGGGCGGCCAGCACCTTGGCCTCCAGCGCGGCGACATGCCCGGCCGCCTCGATCACCACACCGGCGTGATCGACGGCCCGCTCATGCGCGGCCAGCACCGCCCCGCCCGCAGTGACCACCTCCAGCACGCCGCTGCCCAGCCGGTGCCGCACCCCCATCACCTCACCCGCGTGCCCCGGCGGCACGGAGTAGAAGTTGCCGCGGAAACTCACCAGCGCCTGCGCCGAGACGACCCGCTCGACCTCCAGCACCGCCGGGAACGCCTGCGCCGGCAGCGGCCGCAGCGCCTCGCGGCGGGCCAGCTCGGCCACACTCACCCGGCCGCCATCGATCCTCCGGATCCGGATGTCGCCCCTGCGCCGGCACCACTCATCCAGCGTGCCCTGCGCCTGGCCGGGTGACAGCTCCTCACCCACGGTGCGCCACCAGCGCTGCGCCGCGACATGGTTGGCCTTCTCCACGCTGCCCTTGCGCCAGCCCCGCCGCGACGGGCAGATCCGCACGATCACCCCGTAATGCCGGGCCACCGCCGCGAACGACGCCGACACCTCGCCACTGCCGGGATCACAGACGGTGGCCATCCGATCAAAACGCCACTCCGCGCTGACGCCGCCCAGGCGCTCACCCACGGCGCGCAACGCCTCGATCAGATGCGGCTGATCCTCGGACTCGGCCAGCACACCCCGCCAGATACCCGAGTACGGCAGCGTGCCGACCAGCAGATGCGCCCCCTTGCCCCAGCCCCACCGGGCCGGCGGATCAGGCAGCTCCAGCCAGTCCCACTGCGTCTCCACACCGGGCGGATGCTCGATCCGCACATACTCGACCGGGCCACCCGCGTGCGCGCACCGCTCACACACCGGCCGCAGCCCCCGCGCCCGCAACGCCCGGGTGAAGGTCGAATAGCCCCCGGCATACCCCAGCCCGGCCAGCTCGTCGAACAGCGTGGTGGCCCACACGTGTGGATCCCCGCTCTCGGCGTCCAGCCGCAGCCGGCAGTACTCCGCGTACGGCTCGAACGGATCAGCCCCGCTGCGCCGCCGTTGTCCCGGCACCCGCTCACCGTTCAGATACGCCCGGATCGTCGGCCTGCTACGGCCCAGATGCCGTGCGATCGCCGAGATCGACCAGCCACGTTTACGCAAAGCCTGCGCTTCCACGTCTTCCCCCTGTGTGAGCATCGAATACGGCTCCCCCGACTCGCTTCGAAACGTGATCACCCGAAGCGTCGAGGGAGCCCCACCGAGACAAGAACGATCTCTCTCGGCGAGTCGCTCACCTGGCAAATTTCACAGAGCAGGTCTGGTCAGATCTTCGAAGCGCCATCA
>NZ_SMJZ01000378.1 GCF_004348345.1 Nonomuraea longispora | reverse complement strand
GGCGGGGCTCCCGGGCGGCGTAACAGTTCCTCGAAGGCGATGACGGCGGGTCCCGCGGGCGGCTCCCGCAGCGCGCCGCGCCCGTGCACCACCGCCGCCGCGCCGCAGTGCTCGATCATGTACGCCTGCTCGGGAGGGGCCGCCCGGTCCGGCAGCGGCACCGCCACGCCGCCCGTCTTGAGCACGGCCATCCAGCTCACCGCGTAGTCCAGCCAGTCCCGGCCGCCGAACACCAGCGCCACCCGCTCGCCCCGGAGCGGCCCCGGCAGCCCGCGGGCGGCGGCGGTGGAGCGCTCGTCCCATTCGCGCAGGGTCATGGCTCCCTGGCCGGCGACGACGAGGGCTTCGTGATCAGGCTCGGTGGCTGCTCGGGACGACAGGAGATCGGGGACTGGAAGGGCCGACGGAACCACCCCCAGAATTATTTTCGTCGTGCCGCTTGACGCTAGAAAAAATGCACAGAGGCGTCAAGCCCTCACCTTCAGGCGCTTGCCGACATCTGGTAACGCGTGACACACTCGCCGCGGATTCCCCGACCAGGGAGGGTTCACCAGGTGTTGATGGATGGAGAGCTCCGCGAGCGGCTCGCCGGCATGATCGCCAAGGCCACCGACGGCGCGGTCGACCCGGCCGAGGTGATGGCCGGGCGCAGCCGGCTGAGCGATCTCGGCGTCACCTCGCTCGCCTGCCTGAGGCTGATCGACGCGGTGGAGGCCGAGTTCGGGGTGCAGCTCGAACCCACCACCCTGGACGGCCTCGACGAGCTGGTGGACTACGTACGGCTGCACGGCTGAACCGCCCGGCATGGCTGAACCGGTCGACGCGCCGCTGACATGGGGCCAGCAGGACATCTGGCGGGCCGTCCTAGCGGCGCAGCCGCAGGACCACTACCTCAACATCGGCCGCGTGTTCGACGCGCCCAGGAAGCGGCCCGTCACCGTGGAGCGCGCGGTCCAGGCCCTCCACCGGCTGGTCGCCAGGCACGAGTCCCTGCGCACCCGGCTCACCGGACCGCGCGACGCGCCGCTGCAGCGGATCTTCCCGGAGACGCGGCCGGGCTTCGAGGTGGTCGGGGACGAGCCGGGCCCGCAGGTGTGCGACCGGCTGACGGCCCGGCCGTTCCGGTACGACGAGGAGTGGCCGCTGCGGGTGGCGTTCGTGACGGAGGCAGGACACGTACGCCAGGTCGTCCTGGTCCTCAGCCACCTCGCCGCCGACGGCCACGCGGCCGACCTCCTCGTTAAGGACTTCAGGCTGCTCCTGCTGCGCGACTCCCTGCCGCCCCCGCCGGGCCCGTCGCCCAGGGAACTGGCCGCCTGGCAGGGCTCGGCCGACGGGCGGCGCCTGTCGCGGGAGACCATCGCCGCCTGGCTCGCCGAGCACGCCCGCCTCGACCCGGTCCCGCCGCCGTCGCACCCGCCGCAAAGGCCCCGCTTCGTCGAGGTCACCCTGCGCTCGCCCGCCCTCGACGCCGCCGCCCAGGACGTCGCCGCCCGCAACCGGGTCAGCTCCTCCACCGTGCTGCTGGCCGCCGCGATGCGGCTGGCCGGCGGGCTCACCGGGCAGCGCTTCCACGGGATGCGGGTGATCGTGAACAACCGCTTCGCGGCCGGCCGCCGCGACGTGGTGGGTACGATCTCGCAGGAGGCGCTCGTGGTGCTCGACCTGCGTACCGGCTCGTTCGACGCGCTGGTACGCCAGGCGTGGGGGAGCGCGCTGCGCGCCTACCGGCTGGCCCAGTACGACCCGTGCGCCATGGCGGAGGCGGTCGGCGGCGCCGGGCCGGGCATCAGGTCGTTCGGCTGCTTCAACGACCAGCGGCTCGTCCAGGAGGACGGAATGCCGCGCGAGCCCGCTCCGGGGGTGACGGAGGTGGTCAGGACGGACACGATGGACCGCAACATCTGCGACTTCCGCGTGCACGTCGGCGGCGAGCCCGGCCGGATGGAGGTGTCGTGCTACGCCGACACCGCGCTGCTGCCGCCGCCGGACGCCGAGCGTTACCTGCTCGACCTGGAGAAGGTGGTGGCGGGGGAGGCGCGAACATGAGCCTGTACGCCACGTCGACGTCGTGCGCGCAGGGCGACGCGCTGCGCTTCCGCCTGCTCGACGAGGGCGGCGGGCCGATCAGGGTGGAGGACGTGCCGTCGGGGCGAACCGTCCTGGAGTGCGCAGCCGCGCCGGGACCGTTCTGGACGCTGAAGGTCGGGACGGACTGGCCCAGCTCGCTCTATCGAGCCATCTACCACGATATTTCGGCATATTTCGTCGTACGCAGTGCTGTGCCCGCTTCGCCCATTCTGCTGTCGATCCCGTTCCCCACCTGGGAGGCGTACAACCGGCCCGGTGTCCCCGGGGAGGGTCTCTACCAGGCGGAGCAGCCCGACCGCGCCGTCAAGGTCACCTTCGACCGTCCCGGAGCCGGGCCGCAGGTCGAGGAGTGGGAGCTGGGCCTGCTCCGCTGGCTCGCGCCGGCCGGCTACGCCGTCGACTACTGCTCGGCCCTCGACCTGCACGCAGGCCCGGCCCCGCTCGCCGGCCTCGACCTGCTGGGCCGCTACCGGCTGCTGGTCGTCAACGGGCACGACGAGTACTGGTCGTGGGAGATGCGGGACGCGGTCGAGGAGTTCGTGCGGCGCGGCGGCAACCTCGCCGTCTTCTCCGGCAACACCTGCTGGTGGCAGGTCCGGTTCGAGGACGACCTGCGCACCATGGTCTGCTATCGCGACGCCGTGGCCGACCCCATGGCCGCCACCGACCCGGGCCGCGTCACCGTCGAATGGCCCAGCGAACCCGTCAACCGCCCGGAGAACATCCTGACCGGCCTGTCGTTCAGGAACGGCGCCGGCTGCTGGGTCGACTCGAGCGTCATGGCCGGGGAGTGCTACACCGTCCGATTCGCCGGGCACTGGGTTTTCGACGGCACCGGGCTGGCCGACGGCGACCCGTTCGGGCGGGGCGCTATCGGCTACGAGACGGACGCCGCCGACCTCGACTGGGTGGACGGCGTGCCCCGGGCGTCGGGCCGCGACGGCGCGCCGCCGTCGCTCGTCGTCCTCGCCACCGCCGACCTCGCCCACTGGCGCCGGTACGGCAGAGCCGGCGCCGCCACCATGAGCGTGCACCGCCTCGGCGCGGGCACCGTCTTCAACGCGGGCACCATCAACTGGGGCAACACCCTGCACGACCCGGCGCTGGCCCGCGTCACCCGCAACGTCCTCGACCGCCTTTCCCGGCCTTCGCCCGGCCCCACCTGGGAGGCCATCGGCCCGGGCTGCCC
>NZ_SMJZ01000377.1 GCF_004348345.1 Nonomuraea longispora | reverse complement strand
TGCCCGGGGTCGCCGCGCTGCTATGCGCTATGTGGTTATCTCATCACGACCAGCGCCGGTCAGCGCTCGTCGTTAGGGGCAACTGTTGGGGTTTCGCTGAGTCGAGCCGACTCGTCCAGGATGTCGGCGCCCTTTTCGCGCAGCGCTGCGATGTGCTGACGCCCATGATGGGCACAGAACAGCAGCTCCCCACCCACAGGCAGGGTCGCGCGAATGTAGGCCTGGGCACCGCAGCGGTCGCAGCGGTCGAGGGCCGTCAGCGGCTTAACGGGGGCGAGAGCTCCAGTCACGTATCGCCTTTCGGGTCACCCCCGCCGAAGCGAGGATCTGGCGTCAGTCACTTGGAACAACATCTAACCGGACGTGGACGTTCCCAACCGCCCCCTCTCTACGCCCAGAGCGGAATGTGTCCGGAAGTAATGATGATCAGCCGGTTGGTAACAGCAAACGCGGCTCCATGGCAAGCTTGTACGCGCGCGTGCGGGAAGAACGGTAAGCTACGCACACGTGTTCGATCCCTAGACTCAGAGGAGCTGGAGTGACGCTAGTGGAGGCGGGTTACACGGCTCGTCACCTGTCGGTGCTTGAGGGCCTCGAGGCCGTCCGCAAGCGACCCGGCATGTATATCGGGTCCACCGACAGCCGCGGGCTCATGCACTGCCTCTGGGAGATCGTGGACAACAGCGTCGACGAGGCGCTAGCGGGTCACTGCAACCGGATCGAGGTCGAGCTCTACGCCGACGGCTCCATCGAGGTGCGCGACAACGGCCGCGGCATCCCCGTGGACATCGAGCCCAAGAGCGGCTTGGCCGGCGTGGAGCTCGTCTACACGAAGCTGCACGCGGGCGGGAAGTTCGGCGGCGGCTCCTACGCCGCGTCGGGCGGTCTGCACGGCGTCGGCGCTTCCGTGGTGAACGCCCTGTCCTCGCGGCTCGACGTGGAGGTCGACCTCGACGGCAGGGTGCACGAGATCAGCTTCCGCCGCGGTGTCACCGGGGTCTTCGACGGAGAAGGGCCGACGGCCAGGTTCAGGAAGAAGCCCGGGCTGCGCGTTGGCGAGAAGCTGTCGAAAAAGGTCACCGGCACGCGCGTGCGCTTCTGGGCCGACAAGCAGATCTTCCTGCCTGACGCCGAGGTCTCGCTCGACGAGATCCACGTGCGGCTGCGCCAGACCGCGTTCCTGGTGCCGGGGCTGACCCTCGCGGTCTATGACAGCAGGCACGAGGAGCGCATCGAGGAGGAGTTCCGCTTCGACGGCGGCATCTCCGAGTTCACCGAGTTCCTGGCCCGCGACGAGGCCGTCTGCGACGTGCTGCGCCTGCAGGGCTCCGGCCACTTCCACGAGACCGTGCCGGTCCTCGACGACCAGGGCCACATGACGCCCACGCAGGTGGAGCGCGAGCTGCTCGTCGACGTGGCGGTCCGCTGGGGCAAGGGCTACGAGTCGACCGTGCGTTCGTTCGTCAACGTCATCGCCACGCCCAAGGGCGGCACCCACCTGAGCGGTTTCGAGCGCGGGCTGGTGCGCACGGTCAACGAGGTGCTGCGCGAGACGCGCCTGCTGAAGAACGGCGACGACCCGGTGACGAAGGACGACATCTCCGAGGGTCTGACCGCAGTGGTCGCCGTCCTGGTTCCCGAGCCCCAGTTCGAGGGCCAGACCAAGGAGGTGCTCGGCACCTCCGCGGCCACCCGCATCGTCTCCCACGTGGTCTCCCGCGAGCTCAGGGAGTTGTTCACCAACCCCCCACGCGGCTACAAGCAGCCGCTCAGGGCCGTCCTGGAGAAGATCGTCGCGGCGGCCAAGGCCCGCATCGCGGCCCGTGAGCACCGCGACAACCAGCGGCGCAAGAGTGCGCTGGAAAGCTCAGCGCTCCCGGCGAAGCTGGTCGACTGCCGCAGCGACGACGTCGACCGCAGCGAGTTGTTCATCGTCGAGGGCGACTCGGCGCTGGGCACGGCCAAACTGGCCCGCGACTCGGAGTTCCAGGCGCTGCTGCCGATCAGAGGCAAGATCCTCAACGTCCAGAAGGCCTCCGTGAGCGACATGCTCAAGAACGCCGAGTGCGCCGCCATCATCCAGGTGGTCGGGGCCGGTTCGGGACGCTCGTTCGACATCGAGGCGGCCCGCTACGGCAAGGTCATCCTCATGGCCGACGCCGACGTCGACGGCGCCCACATCCGCTGCCTGCTGCTGACCCTCTTCCACCGCTACATGAGGCCGATGGTGGAGGCGGGGCGCGTGTTCGCCGCGGTGCCGCCGCTGCACCGCATCGAGCTGACCAACCCCGGCAGGGGCAAGGAGAAATACATCTACTGCTACTCCGACGCCGAGTTGCAGAAGGTGCTGCGCGATCTGGAGCGGCGCGGCAAGCGCTGGAAGGACCCGGTGCAGCGTTACAAGGGTCTGGGCGAGATGGACGCCGACCAGTTGGCCGAGACGACGATGGATCCGCGCCACCGCATCCTGCGGCGGGTCCGCATCGAGGACGCCGAGGGCGCCGAGCGCATCTTCAGCCTGCTGATGGGCAGCGACGTCGCGCCGCGCCGCGAGTTCATCGTCAGCAGCGCCGCCGAAGTGGATCGCGACCACATCGACGCATAACGCCCCGCGGCACGTCGAGAGGGGTGCCCGCGACGCGCCTCCGCCACCTTTTCCGTGCAGCCGTACGCGCTGCCGGGCGTCGCGACCGGCAGCATGTACGCAGGCACGGCCGGCCACGTGCTCGTACGCAGCCGGCCCGGGCGGAAGCACGCCAGGATGAGCAGAACGAGACCCGCGCGGCAGGCCGGCACGTGCAGTTCGCGACCGCCCCCACAACGCGACGCTCACCACGCCCGGTCCCAGCACTGTCAGCCCGTCCACGAACACGCCGTCCACGAACACGCCGTCCACGCGCTCGCCCGTCGCGCTGACCTCATGGCTGACCGCATGAGTCGCCTCCTGAGCCGGGAGCAGAGGTTCCCGGAGCGGAGCCTTCGCAGGACCTCAGGCAGCCCTCCGAGCCGCCTCCCAGCGGTGGTTCTCCGCTGGGCCGACTGCACCGGCCAAGGACCATGGCCGGCCGTGGCGGTGTCCGCATGATGCCTTCTCCGTGCCGGAGGTTCCGAGGGCGCGGTTTGATGGCGACCTCGGAATGAGCGCCGTCGGCGCTGCTCCAGCCGCGCAGGCCTCTCTGAGGGTGCTGGAGCGGCGCTGAGGGGCGGAGCTGGATTCCGGGGGCGGTCCGGTGCCGTGGCGTGGCCACAGGGACGCCTGGGGCGGCCGGGACGCCGGTGGGT
>NZ_SMJZ01000376.1 GCF_004348345.1 Nonomuraea longispora | reverse complement strand
GGGTACCAACCCAGCGGGATCCCACCCAGCGGGACCCACCCAGCCGCGGGCCGCCGTGCCCGGCGCCGGCGCTGCTGCGGGCTCGGCGCCTGGCCCGGCTCATGCTCAGGCCCCTGGATCGGCTTCCGGCCTGACCCCGCCGGTCGCCGGGTCGCCCGCGCGCAGGGCGGCGTCCGTGGTGGTCGTCGCGCTGCTCGCCGCGACGGCCGGGCTGGCGTTCGACGGGGTGTTCCCGCTGTCCGCGCTGCTTCCCGTGGTCGCCCTGGCCGCCGTGGCGCCGTGCATGCTGACGCTGCTGCTTTCCGGTCGGCTGCCGCTCTGGGGCACGATCCCGGTGCACGTGCTGGCCTGGCTGACCGCCGTGTCCGCGACCCTCTACCAGGCGGAGGCGTGGCTGGGAGCCGTGCCCAGCCCGGCGAGCGCGCGGGCCGCCCTGATCGGCGTGCGCGACGCGACCGGCTGGCTGCTGACCACCATCCTTCCCGCCGCCCCCGGCAGCCGGGCGATCGTGCTGGTCGGTTTCCTCGTGTGGGCGGCCACGACGGCCGGCGCGGAGCTCGCGCTGCGGTCCAGGGCCGTCCTGCTGCCCGCCCTCGCCGCGCTGCCCGTGCTCGCCGTCGCCGTCGTGCTCGGCGTCGCGGGCGTGGGCTCCGCGGTGCCGTACGCGGCCGTGTTCGCCGGGGTCGCGTTGCTGCTCGCGCTCGTCAGGGCCGGCCGGTCGGCGTGGACCTGCGTGGCCGGCGTGCCGCTGCTCGCCTGCCTGGTGCTTGCCGCCGTCGTGGCGGCGCCCGTCCTGCCCATGGCGGACCGCCCGTACGACGTGCGCCGGCTCGTCGAACAGCCGCCCCCGCGCCCGATCTCCGGAGTGAGCGCCCTCGACCAGGTGTCGGCGTGGCTGCAGCACCCCCAGCGCGAGCTGTTCACCGTCAGCACCACCTCCGATGCCAACCTCCGGCTGGCCGTCCTCGACACCTTCGACGGCGTCACCTGGGAGTCGAACGCCGGATTCGTTCCCACGGGCGGGCGTGTGCCCGGCGACCAGGGCTCCCGCGATACCGTACGGCAGCGGCTCACGCTGCAGAAGCTGCCCGGCCCGTGGCTGCCCGCCGCCGACCGCCCGCTGCTCGCCGAAGGCGCCGGCATCGTGGTCGACCCGGCCACCGGCATGCTGGCCAGCGCGCGGGCCGGTGAGGGCATGACGTACGAGGTGACGTCAGGGGTGCGCCGCTACGTCTCCGGCGAGCTGCGGAACGTGACCCCGCTCGACGACCCCGCCCTGGTCAGCCTGCCGGACGGCCCCGACGGGCGTACGCCGCCGCAGCGCGCCGGCTTCGCCGAGATCGCCCGCCGCGCCACGGCGGGGGCGCGCGGCCCCGCCCAGCAGGCCGCGCGGCTGGCAACGTATCTGCGCGAACACGCCAAGAACGACGTCACCGCGCCGCCGGGGCACGGTTACCGGGCGATCGAGTTCTTCCTCACCGAGTCGCGCAGGGGGACGACCGAGCAGTTCGCCGCGTCGTTCGCGCTGCTCGCCCGCTCTCTCGGACTTCCCAGCAGGATCGTCGTCGGCTTCCGCCCCGGCGAGGCGGCGGAGGGCGGCGTACGGCAGGTGCGCGGCGGGGACGTGCTCGCGTGGGCCGAGGTCGGGTTCGAGGGGATCGGGTGGGTGCCGTTCTACCCGACGCCCTCGCGCACCCGCTCCGGCGGGGGCGGCGACGTGGCGGAGGGCACGCCGAAGCAGGCCAAGGAGATCGAGCAGGCGATCAACAGCGACTCCTCCGAACCCCGGCCGACACCGACCACCGCGGGACGCCCCACCCCCGCGCGGACCGCGAAGCCCGGGAAACCCGCGGATTCCGGCGCCACGGCGGGGCCGCTCGTCTGGGTGGCGGTCGCGGCGGGCGCGGTCCTGGTCTACGCGCTCGCCGTGGCCGTCGTGCCGCCCCTGCGTCGCATGCGCCGTCGCCGCCGCGGCGCCACCCCGGCGGCGCGGGTGGCGGGCGCGTGGCGGGAGACCGTGCTCCGGTTGCGCGGCGCCGGGATCCCGCGCTCGGGCACGCTGGCGGCGCGCGAGGTGGCCGTACTGGCCGAATCCGCTCTGGGGACGGCGGCGCGGGAGCCGTTGACGGCGCTCGCCGAACTGGCGAACCGCGCGAGGTTCGGCGACGCGCCCGTGGACCAGGCCGACGCGGAGCGGGCCTGGCGGCACTTCGCGGAGGCCGACCGGCTGGTCAGGCAGCGCGCCGGGCTGCCCGTCCGGCTCGCCCGCCGTCTCTCACCTCGGTCCCTGGTGGGTTGACCTGCCGGGCCGTCACGAGGGCCGTCACCAGGGCCGTCACGAGGGAGGCGGGCTGGCCGGGGGGAGCACGATGGGAGGCTGGGCCTCCTCGTCCTGCCCGCGCGGGTCCGCCTCCGTGGCTCCGCGGATGCACAACGCCGGCGACCAGGCGACCGACGAGGGCTGGCCGAGGGCGACCACGGCGCCGACCTTGAAGCAGTAGCCGGTGACCGGGTCCAGACCCCCGACGGTGTACGTGCCGGCGTCGCCCGTCGCCGACATGAGGCGATCGCCGGGAGCCTGCTGCACCACCGTGGGATAGCCGCTCTTGCGGACCGCCTTCCAGGCCAGCGTCACCGTGGTGCCGTTGTCGGAGACCACTTCGAGGTTCTTCGGGCGGTATCTGGCGACGTCCTGCGGGTCGGTGACGGGCCGGCGGGTGGGCGGCGACGTCGCCGGGCCGGACGACGGCCGCGTGCGGGACTCGTCCGGCCGCGTCCGGGACTCGCCTGGTCGCAGGGGCTGCGGGACGGCCGACGGCTGCGCGTCGTCCTGGGGCGGGGTGGCGGGGTCCTGGTCGCCGGGAGCGGTGGCGGCCACGGGCTGCCGCTGCTGCACCTCGGTGCCCGGGCCGCCGCTCATGGCCAGCGCCACGCTGCCGACGCCCACGATCACCGCCAGCGCCGACGCGCCCGCCACGAACAGCGGAACCTTCCTTCCCGCGGGCCGCTCCTCCGCGGCGGGCGGCTCCACCGGTGCGACGTCGGCGGGCGGCGGCAGGAAGGGCTGAGGCCCGGCGGGCGGCCTGACCTGCGAGCGGTCGGGGTCCACCGTCCAGACCAGCTCGCGCGGGCCCGACCGCTCGAACCGCTCCGGGTCCTCCTCCACACCCGGCGCCCTCCCTGGAGGCGGCAGGTGCGTCCCCGGCACGGACAGGTGCCCGGCGAACGGCGGACCGGGGCTTGCGGCGGACTCGCCGGTGGACCGGGAGGTCGTGAGGGGGTCACCGACGGGTGCGGGGC
>NZ_SMJZ01000375.1 GCF_004348345.1 Nonomuraea longispora | reverse complement strand
GCGCCGGCAGGACCCGCGTCTACCGGGGCTCGGAGGTGGTCTTCGACGTCACCGACCGCACGGTGGCGCTCGCCCGCGACGGGTCCATGGCGGCGTTGTCCCGGCTTGACGGGCGGGTCGAGCTGTGGGAGCTGGCGCCGAAGGCCCGTACGGGGACGATCGAGGTCCAGCCGCTCACCGGCCCGGACGCGGCGGCGCCCGCCCTGTCGTTCAGCCCTGACGGGAGCACGCTGGCCGTGGCGGGACGCGAGGGGGTCACGCTCGTCGCCGCCGACCGTGGGGCCGCCCGTACACAGCGCTCGCAGTTCCCCAGCCCTCTGACCACCGCCACGGCCCCGTCCTCCTCGCCCTCCGCCACCGCGAACCCACCCGGCTCGGCCGGGAAACCGCGTCCCTCCGGCGGCAACCCACCCGCCGCCGGGGGGACGCCGGCGGCGGGCCTCGCACGTCCCTCCACCGGCGCGGCGCCTGCGGGCGTGCACGCCTCCCGCCACGCCGGCGAGGGCCCGCGGCCTGGTGTCGTGGAGCGGCCGGGCGGGGAGGACCCGCGGTTCTCGCAGGTGAGGGCGCCGGTCGAGGACGGCGCGAACCGTGGCGGTGCGGACGCCAGCCCCAGCCCCGAGAACGGCGCGGAGACGTTTCGTGCGGAGGAGCGGCAGGCGCCCACGAAGACCGGCACCCTGACCCTGGGAACCGTGGAGGGCACGCTGGACGGGCCGCCCGTGTTCAGTCCTGACGGCCGCCTGCTGGCCCTGCCGGGCGCCGGTGAGGTGCGGGTCTGGAACGTGGCCGAACGCCGCGTGACCGGCTCCTACCCGCTCAGGGACCCCGGCCACGGCCTGGCGTTCTCCGCCGACGGGCGCACCCTGCGCTACCTCAGCGGCACCGGCTCGGTCGTCTCGCTGGACGTCGCCGGGCTGCCCGCACCCTCCGACACGGGCCGCACCGCCACCTTCAGCGGCAACGGCCGGTTCGCGGCCAAGGAGGTGGGCGACACGATCGAGCTCACCGACACCGTCGCGGGCAGGACGCTCGGCCGGATCGCCGCCGCGGGCGACGTGTCGTTCGCCGCGGGCGGGCGGCTGCTCGCCGTCACGGGCGACCCGGTGACCGTGTGGGAGGTGGCCGGCGCGAGGCAGGTGGCCTCGATCGACGCGGGCGGCGACGTACTCGCCGTGTCGCTCTCCCCCGACGGCGGCACGCTGGCCACGGCCCGCGGCAGCGCCCTGGAGACCTGGGACGTGCGCGAAGGGCGGCGGATCAAGGTGTACGAGGGCGCGGCGGATCTGGCGCTGGCCTTCAGCCCCGACGGCTCGACGCTGGCCGCGGGCGCGAACCTGCTCGACCTCCGCACCGGCAGGATCACTCCGCTGGCCCTGGCGGCGCAGGCGAACGCCAGGACCACGCCGACCGCGCTCGCCTTCTCCCCCGACGGCCGCACGCTGGCGTTCGGGCTGGACGGCGGCCGGGTGCTCCTCTGGGACGTGTACGAACGCGTCCCGCGCGGCACGATCGGCACCGGCACCACCCCGGTGGACGAAGTGCGGTTCTCGCCGAAGGGCGACCTGCTGGCGATCGACGCCGCCCGGACGTCGCTCTGGGACGTGAACACGCTGCGCGAGGTCGGCGAGGTCGGGTCCTGGGCCGCCGGACCGGCGTTCAGCCAGGACGGCAGGCGGCTGCGCGGGGTGGCGCTCGACGGCACCGTACGCGAGACGCCGGTCGATCCCGCGCTCACGGCGCAGGAGGTGTGCGCCAGGGCCGGCGGCCCGCTGAGCAGGGCGGAGTGGAGCCGTCTTATCCCGGAGAACCGCTACAGGGACACCTGCTGACCCGGCGACAAGCCGGCGACCAGAGGACGAAAAGTGCCCCCGCGCATGCTGTCCGCATGAACACTGTGCGAATCCCAGCAGTCGCCCCCCGCCACGACGGGGAACGCGAACCGGACCTCACCTCGATGTACGTCATCCACCGTGCCATGCTCACCGACCTGCGGCGGATCACCGAGGTGCTGGGCGGGACGGACCCGCTCACCGGCGGCAGGAACGAGGCCGTCCGCGCGTACGCCGCCTCGGTCCTGACCGAGGTGCACCACCACCACGCCAACGAGGACGACCTGTTGTGGCCGATCATCGAGCGTACGGCCGGCCACGCCGTGGACCTCAGCCCGTACACCGACGACCACCAGGCGCTCGGCCCCGTGCTCGACCGCTGCCGCGCCGCGCTGCGGGGCGAGCGCCACGTGCTGCGGAGCCGCCTGGCCGAGCTGACCGACTTCCTGGACGAGCACATCGCGGAGGAGGAGTCGGACCTCTTCCCGATCATCTTCAGATTCGTGCCCTACGACGCCTACGCCTGGGCGGAGCGGCAGATCGCCAAACGGGCGTCGTTCGGGCAACTGACCTTCACGGCGCCCTGGCTGCTCCGTCATGCCACGCGGGACGAGGGGAACCGGCTGCTGGCGGGCGCGGGGGCGCCGCTGCGCATCCTGCTCGCAATGACCAGGGGCCGGTACGCCAGGCACGAGCGGGCGGCTTTCGGCTAGTCGTCGGGGAACATCCTGAGCACCTTGCCCTTCGGGCTGGCGACCAGGTAGCCCGACCGGATCCCGTCGGACGCGTAGACGAGCAGCGCCTGCCGGATGCCGTCGAACCCGTAGTCGGGATCCACGATCACATGTTTCGAGGTGGGTCTGGGCACGCCGAGGTCTTTGTTCGCCTTTCTGAGCAGTCTGGGCAAGGCGTCCCAGTCGTACCTGGACAGGTCCGCCGTGGGGCCGCGCACCTTGCCGCCGATCGTCGACTTGCTGATCTCGCCGTCGCGGTAGGAGAAGCTGTCGTAGATCTCCGGGTCGTCCTTCACGGGCACGTCGACGGAGGCATAGTCCGGATACAAGACCATCTTGACTACCTTGGTTCCGCCGATGACGGGCTTCACCTTGGTGATCATGGCGCGTACACCGGCGGCGGTGTGCAGGTTCTCGTTCACGCCCGCCGTGCTCGTGCTCGGGGACCCGGTGACGGTGGGCTCACCGCTGGAGGACACCCTGCCGGACGGCTTCCCGCCGCCGGATGGTCCAACCATGGGGCTGTTCCCGGGCGACCTCGAAACGCCGGGGTCGACCGGGGTCCGGGCCGGGAGCGACTGCCACACCAGCACGCCGGCCGCCACGACGGCCGCGGTGGTCGCCGTGAACGCCACGGTCCTCGCGCCGTTGCGCGAACGGCGGGTGCCCGTGGCCCCCGCCACCACCCCGGACGGCACTCTCTCGGGCCACGCCGGTCCTGGCGGTGCCGGCCGTCGCGGGGCCGAGGGCGGGG
>NZ_SMJZ01000374.1 GCF_004348345.1 Nonomuraea longispora | reverse complement strand
ACGCTGCTCGGCTCACGCCGGGACAGGTCGATACCGAGCTCCTCCGCGGCGCGGAAGACGTCCTCGTCGGTGTCACGCATCTCGATGGACATGCCGTCGCTGGAGAGCACCTCGACGTTGAGGCACAGCGACTGCATCTCCTTGATGAGCACCTTGAAGGACTCGGGGATGCCCGGCTCGGGGATGTTCTCGCCCTTGACGATCGCCTCGTAGACCTTCACGCGGCCCAGGACGTCGTCGGACTTGATGGTCAGCAGCTCCTGCAGCGCGTACGCCGCGCCGTAGGCCTCCAGCGCCCACACCTCCATCTCACCGAAACGCTGGCCGCCGAACTGGGCCTTACCGCCCAGCGGCTGCTGCGTGATCATGGAGTAGGGGCCGGTCGAACGCGCGTGAATCTTGTCGTCGACCAGGTGGAGCAGCTTGAGGATGTAGATGTATCCGACCGAGATCGGGTAGGGGAACGGCTCGCCGCTGCGCCCGTCGAACAGCCGGGCCTTGCCGCTCGGCTGCACCATCCGGTCACCGTCGCGGTTGGCGACGGTGCTCTGCAGCAGACCGACGATCTCCTGCTCGTGGGCGCCGTCGAAGACCGGGGTGGCCATGTTGGTGCGCGGGGCGACCTTCTCGAAACCCTTCTCGCGCAGCCGGTCGGCCCAGGCCTCCTGGATGCCGGAGATGTCCCAGCCCCTGGCGGCGATCCACCCCAGATGGGTCTCCAGCACCTGGCCGACGTTCATCCGGCCGGGCACGCCCAGCGGGTTGAGAATGATGTCGACCGGAGTGCCGTCCTCCAGGAACGGCATGTCCTCGACCGGAAGGATCTTGGAGATGACACCCTTGTTGCCGTGCCGGCCGGCCAGCTTGTCACCGTCGGTGATCTTACGCTTCTGCGCCACATAGACGCGCACCAGCTCGTTGACCCCCGGCGGCAGCTCGTCGCCCTCCTCACGGCTGAACACCCGCACGCCGATGACCTTGCCCTGCTCACCGTGCGGCACCTTCAGCGAGGTGTCACGGACCTCACGCGCCTTCTCACCGAAGATCGCACGCAGCAGCCGCTCCTCAGGCGTCAGCTCGGTCTCGCCCTTCGGGGTGACCTTGCCGACCAGGATGTCGCCGGGAACGACCTCGGCGCCGATGCGGATGATGCCGCGCTCGTCGAGGTCGGCCAGGACCTCCTCAGAGACGTTGGGAATGTCACGCGTGATCTCTTCGGGACCCAGCTTGGTGTCACGGGCGTCGACCTCGTGCTCCTCGATGTGGATCGAGGACAGCACGTCGTCCTGCACCAGCCGCTGCGACAGGATGATCGCGTCTTCGTAGTTGTGGCCCTCCCACGGCATGAACGCCACCAGGAGGTTCTTGCCGAGCGCCATCTCACCCTGGTCGGTGCACGGCCCGTCGGCGATCACCTGGTTGACCTCGACCCGGTCGCCCTCGGCGACGATGGGCTTCTGGTTGAACGAGGTGCCCATGTTGGAGCGCTTGAACTTCGCCACACGGTATGTCGTCTGCGTGCCGTCGTCGTTCGCGACCGTGACGTAGTCGGCCGAGATCTCCTCGACGACCCCCGCCTTCTCGGCGGTGACCATGTCACCCGTGTCGGTCGCGGCACGGTATTCCATGCCCGTGCCGACCAGCGGCGCCTCGCTCTTGAGCAGCGGCACCGACTGCCGCATCATGTTGGAGCCCATGAGCGCGCGGTTGGCGTCGTCGTGCTCGAGGAAGGGGATCATCGCCGTGGCCACCGACACCATCTGGCGCGGCGACACGTCGATGTAGTCGACTTCCTCGGCACGGGCCAGCTCGGTCTCGCCGCCCTTGGTGCGGACGAGGACCCGGGACTCGGCGAACGTGCCGTCGGGGTTGAGCACGGTGTTGGCCTGCGCCTTGACGAAACGGTCTTCCTCGTCGGCGGTCAGGTAGTCGATCTGGTCGGTGACCCTGCCGTCGACGACCTTGCGGTAGGGCGTCTCCACGAAGCCGAAGGCGTTGAGCCGGGCGTAGGAGGCCAGCGACCCGATCAGGCCGATGTTGGGACCTTCAGGGGTCTCGATCGGGCACATCCGGCCGTAGTGGGACGGGTGCACGTCACGGACCTCGAAGCCGGCCCGCTCACGCGACAGACCACCGGGGCCCAGCGCGTTCAGACGGCGCTTGTGCGTCAGCCCGGCCAGCGGGTTGATCTGGTCCATGAACTGCGACAGCTGGGAGGTGCCGAAGAACTCCTTGATCGACGCCACCACCGGGCGGATGTTGATCAGGGTCTGCGGCGTGATCGCCTCGACGTCCTGAGTCGTCATCCGCTCGCGCACGACGCGCTCCATGCGGGCCAGGCCCAGGCGCACCTGGTTCTGGATGAGCTCGCCGACGCTGCGCAGGCGGCGGTTGCCGAAGTGGTCGATGTCGTCGACCTCGACGACGGTCTCCCCGTTGGCGCCCGGCATCATGTCCTCGCCGGCGTGCAACCTGACCAGATAGTCGATCGTGGCGACGATGTCGTCCTCGGTCAGCGTGTTCCGGGTGATCTCGGCGTCGATCCCGAGCTTCTTGTTGATCTTGTAGCGGCCCACCTTGGCCAGGTCGTACCGCTTGGGGTTGAAGTAGAGGTTCTCCAGCAGGGTCTGCGCCGACTCCTTGGTCGGCGGCTCACCCGGCCGCAGCTTGCGGTAGATGTCGAGCAGGGCGTCATCCTGGCCGGCCGTGTGGTCCTTCTCCAGGGTGGCCCGCATCGACTCGTACCGGCCGAAACGCTCGAGGATCTTCTCGCTGGTCCACCCCAGTGCCTTGAGAAGCACGGTGACGGCCTGCTTGCGCTTGCGGTCGATGCGCACACCGACGCTGTCGCGCTTGTCGATCTCGAACTCCAGCCAGGCACCCCGGGACGGGATGACCTTGCAGCCGTAGAGATCCTTGTCGGACGTCTTGTCGACGTTGCGTTCGAAATAGACGCCGGGCGAACGGACCAGCTGGGAGACCACGACACGCTCGGTGCCGTTGATGATGAAGGTGCCCTTCGGCGTCATGAGCGGGAAGTCGCCCATGAACACCGTCTGGCTCTTGATCTCACCGGTGGTGTTATTGATGAACTCCGCCGTCACGAACATCGGGGCGGAGAAGGTCATGTCCTTGTCTTTGCACTCGTCTACGGAGTACTTCGGCGGCTCGAACCGGTGGTCGCGGAACGACAAGGACATGGTCCCCGAGAAGTCCTCGATCGGACTGATCTCTTCGAAGATCTCTTCGAGACCCGACTGGGTCGGGACGTCCCTGCGCCCGGCCTGGCGAGCCGCCTCTACCCGGGCCTTCCACTTCTCGTTGCCGAGCAGCCAATCGAACGACTCGGTCTGC
>NZ_SMJZ01000373.1 GCF_004348345.1 Nonomuraea longispora | reverse complement strand
GGTGGGGCCGCTGTTCGTCGTGCTGCGCAGGCGTCCGGCCGCCGGGCCCGCGCTGATCACCGTGACCCCGGCCGGGCAACTCGGCCACCACGGCATGAACGACGCGGGCGTCGCCGTGTTCGGCAACTTCCTGCGTACGGACCAGTGGGGTGTGGGCGTGCCGCGCTACCTGCTGACGCGCCTGGCGCTGGGGGAGCGGGACCGGTTCCGCGCGGCGGAAGCGGTCACGGCGGTGCCCAGGTCGGGACCGCGCAACCTGCTCATCGCCGACGAGGGAGGGGCTCTGGACCTGGAGACCATCCCGGGCGGTGTGGGCGTGCTCGAACCGTCCGCGGGAGTCCTCACCCACACCAACCACTTTCTCGGGGAGCTGGCCACGCACGAGAACGCCCCGCAGTCCTGGATGCGCAACTCGCGCGCCCGGCAGGCCAGGCTGGAGGCGCTGCTCGCCGCCGCGGGGCCGCACGCCGGGCCCGCGGAGCTGGCCGCCGTCCTGGCCGACCGGCACGGCGCTCCCGACGCCCTGTGCCACCACGCCGCCGACGCCCCCGAGCTGAACGTCGCGACCGTCGTCTCCACGGTCGCCGAGATCCGCGCCCGCCGCCTGCACGTCTGCGCGGGCCCGCCCGACCGCGGCGGCTACACCGTCTACGACCTCAAGGAGGCCTCATGACCGAGCCCGCCCGCCCGTCCGGGCGCACGCACGCGAACGAGCCCGTCCGTCCGTCCGGGTCCGCGCGCCCGGACGAGCTCGTCTACATGACGGCGACGGACGCGCTCGCGGCCTTCGCCGACCGGACGTTGTCGCCCGCCGAACTGCTCACCGCCGTCGCCGAACGGGCCGAGCACATCGAGCCGAGCGTGAACGCGTTCGCGGAACGCTGGTTCGACCAGGCCATGGACCAGGCCAGGCAGGCCGCCGACCGGTACGCGCGCGGCACGGCCAGGCCGCTCGAGGGGCTGCCGGTCGCGCTCAAGGAGGAGCAGCCCATCGCCGGGCACCCGCTGCGCGACGGCTCGATGTTGCTGCGGGACAACGTCGCCGGGGAGACCCACCCCATCGTCGGCAGGATCGTCGCGGCCGGCGGCATCGTGCACGCCAGGACCACCACCCCCGAGTTCTGCGCGGCCGGGTTCACGCACAGCGACCTGTGGGGCGTCACCCGCAACCCGTGGAGCCTCGGCCACTCCTCCGGCGGCTCGTCGGGCGGCTCGGGGGCGGCGCTGGCGGCGGGCACCGCGATGCTCGCGACCGGGTCCGACATCGGCGGCTCGATCCGCATCCCGGCGGCGTTCAACGGCGTGGTCGGGTTCAAGCCGCCGTACGGCCGGGTGCCCGCGCTGCCGCCGTACAACCTCGACCACTACTGCCACGACGGGCCGATGGCGAGAACCGTGGCCGACTGCGCGCTGCTGCAGAACGTGATCGCCGGCCACGACCCGCGCGACCCGGTGTCGGTGCCCGCGCCCGCGCCGATCCCGCCGTACACGGGGTCGCTCAAGGGGCGGCGCGTGGCCGTCTGCGTGCACCTCGGCGACTATCCCGTCGAGCCCGACGTCGTCGCCGCGACCTGGGACGCCGTGTCGGCGCTGACCGAGGCGGGCGCCGTCGTCGAGGAGGTGGAGCTGCCGTGGCGCCGCGCCGACATCATGCGGGCGGCCTGGGCCCACTACGGCGCCATCTTCGGGCCCATCATCGCCGAGGAGATGGCCGCGCACGGCGACGGCGTCACCCGCTACGTCCGCGACTTCCTCGACCGGAGCCTCAAGGCCGTCGCCGAACTGGGCTTCTACGGCGCACTGAAGATCGAGAGCCAGGTTCACGCCGACCTCGCCCGCCTCTTCGGACGCTTCGACGCGCTCGTCTGCCCCGCCTCCGGCACGCCCGCGTTCCTGGCGGGGGAGGACTACGTGGAGACGCCGCTGGTCGTGGACGGGGTGAGGCTCGACCACAACCTGGAGGCCCCGCTCACGGTGCCGTTCAACCTCGCCAGCCGCTGTCCCGTGCTCGGCGTGCCGTCCGGCCGCTCGTCGGAGGGCGTGCCCACCGGCGTGCAGGTGGTGGGCCGGCCGTACGACGACCACACCGTCTTCGAGGTGGGGGCGGCGGTGACGGCGGCACTGCCCTGGTACGCCGGCGAGTCCTGGCGGCCGGCCCTGTGAGCCGCCGGCACGGGATCGACCTCAGCTACTACGACCTGGGCCGCACCCCGTTCTTCGCCTGCGCGCTGGACCCGCGATTCTCCTACTGCCTCTACGTGCCGGAGGACTACGACGAGACCGGGACAAAACGGTACGACCTCATCGTGGCCGTGCACGGCACCGACCGCACGGCCAGCGAGTACCGCGACCGGTTCGCCGCCTTCTGCGACGAGCACGACTGCATCGTGCTGGCGCCGTTGTTCCCCGCCGGCCTCGGCCGCCGTACGGAGCTGCACGACTACAAGTTCATCGGGTACGGAGGCATCAGGTTCGACCGGATCCTGCTGGCGATGGTGGACGAGGTCGCCGCGAAGTACCGCGTCGACGCCTCGCGCCTGCTCATGCACGGCTTCTCCGGCGGCGGCCAGTTCGTGCACCGTTTCCTTTACCTGCATCCCGAACGGCTGCGCGCGGCCTCGATCGGCGCGCCCGGCCTGGTCACCCTGCTCGACCCGCGCTGGCCGTGGTGGGCGGGCACCGGGGGCGTGAGCGAGGAGTTCGGCGTACGGCTCGACGTCGACGCCATGCGCCGGGTCGCCGTGCAGATGGTCGTGGGGGCGGACGACACCGACACGTGGGAGATCACCGTCACCGAGCGGGACGAGCTGTGGGTCGAGGGCGCCGACGCCGCCGGGGCCAACCGCATCGACCGGCTGGAGAGCCTGCGCGGCAGTTTCGAGGCGGCGGGCATCCCGGTGCGGTTCGACGTGGTGCCGGGCGCGGCCCACAACGGGTTCGACGTCCTGGACGCCGTACGCGCCTTCTTCCGCGACGAGCTGGCGGGCCCGCCGGCGCCGGCGCGGAAGTCGGCACGGAAATCGGCACGATAGTCGGCACGGAAGGGGAACGGCGCGGGCGCCCCTTCTCGGCCGCGCCCGGCGTGCCTTCCGGGACGGGTGCGATCCGCTGACCGGCGACGCCTCCGCCCGAGTGCGCGCCGTACAGCTCTGACCACGCACCGGCTCGCGGGTGCTTCGGATGCCGGATCGGCGGTGCGGGCGGCGATCGCGGGCCCCGAACGGGTAGGTTGGCGCCCCATGGAGGAACGCCAGAAGCACCCACGACTCACCGGCCGGGGTCGCGCGCTCGCCGCGCTGGCGGCCGTGGCCCTCGCCGGGACGGCGGCCTGCGCGAGCCCGGAGCCCGCGGAGAACGCCCCCGGGCGGCAGCCGCTGGCGGCCCCCGCCCACGCCG
>NZ_SMJZ01000372.1 GCF_004348345.1 Nonomuraea longispora | reverse complement strand
CCCGCTGCTGTTCACGTCGACACACCGTCACAATCCGTGACGAACATCAACTAAAGCCGTAGTATGAAGTCCAACGACCTGGCAACTTTCACAGAGCACCCCTGGTCAGATTCGCGAAGCGCCATCAGCTCGTCTCATCCAGTCCGTCAGAACTCGGTCATGTAAGCCCAGTGTGCGAACAGGGTCGGCTGCCGTTGCAGGAGCCCGGTCCACCACCGTTGGGCCTTCTTGAACGACCGCAACCGTTTGAACTTCCGTCGCGCCCAACGCACCAGGTAGGTGTTGATGCGCTTGAGGAAGACGTTCAGCGCGGTCCGGTAGAACTTGCCGTAGTAGGCGATCCAGCCGCGAATGACCGGATTCATCCAGCGGGCCAGTTCTCCCAGATCGCTGGTGGTGCGCAGATGGATCCGCCAGGATCGCAGCTCGGCGCCCATCTTCTTGAGGGCGTCCTTGCTGACCGCGGGCAGGAACGCCGAGAAGATCGCCGTCCTGTCCCGGGTCGGGGCTTTCCTGGCCCGGAAGGTGTAGCCCAGGAACGTGAACGCCGTCTCCTCATGATCGAGACGGCGGTTACGGTCCCTGCAGTACACGATCTTCGTCTTGGCCGGGTGGAGTTCCAGCCCGACCTGCTCCATGCGCGTCCCCAGCGCGGCCAGCACTTCTCGTGCCCGCCGCTCGGTCGCGCAGTGCACCACCGCGTCGTCAGCGAACCGCTCGAACTCCACGGCCGGGAACTCGCGTTCCAGCCAGGAGTCGAACGCATAATGCATGAACAGGTTCGCCAGGACGGGGGAAATCGCCGAACCCTGCGGGGTTCCCCGGTCCCGTTCCGCGAGCCTGCCCTCGGTGGTGAGGATCAGCGCGGCCAGCCACCGGCGCACATACAGCACGATCCACCGCTGCTCATGCGTGGTGTTGACCGCCACCGCCTTGATCATCAGATCCCATGGCACGCTGTCGAAGAATTTGCGGACATCCAGGTCGATGACCCAGTCCTTCTCCCAGCAGCGTCGGCGGCATCGGGCCACCGCATCCAGCGCCCCACGCCCGGGCCGGTAGCCGAACGAGTCGTCATGGAAGATCGACTCGGTCCGAGGCTCCAGCGCCAGCGCGGCCACGGTCTGCGCCACCCGATCGGCCACGGTCGGCACGCCCAACACGCGCGTCCCGCCCGGCTTGGGGATCTCCACCGCCTTCACCGGCGGGGGAAAGTAGGTCCCCGACGACATCCGATTCCAGATCTTGTAGAGGTTGTCCCTCAGATCGACCTCGAACGCCTCGATGGACTGCCCATCCACCCCGGCGGCACCCTTGTTCGCCTTGACCTGCTTCCACGCCTTCCACACCAGGCGCTTGGGTATGTCGAACGGTTTCCCGCCCGGACCCGACATGCTCACCCGTCTCCTCCCGGAGCACTTCCGGTTGCTCGAACGAACATCTCCAGATGAGCCGGCCCCTTGGCTCCACCCCGATTACCAGGGCTTCATCGCTACTACGGGCCGGTCCGCCGACGCGCGCCGCGACGGTACTCAGCACCTCCCGGTTTCCGCCGGTCGGTGCGCTCCCTCTCGCCCACCCCTTTCAACCCAGGGTCGGGCCGTGTCGGCGCACGCCTTCCCACGTTCCACACGAAAGCCGCAGACCGGGCTCACGCCACCTGCACGCCGGACACCGCCTGGCCAGTCGGCGGGCTCCCGCCAGGCTCATCCCGGGATTGCATTGAGACCCCGGTTTCGATGCCATTTCCTACTCTCAGCGCTTCAGCGGTGGTTCACTCGCGTTCGTCTTCCCGGTCCCCACCTGACGGAGTCTCACCCCCGCCTTTTCCCCGACGCTCAGCACGACAGTCTTCAGCTAACGCACCTCGGGGTGGTTTGACGCCTCCCCCCGCAGGACGACGCCGAAGGGCCACCAATCCTTCATCTTCCGTGCAGCAGCACAGCGATACGGTCCTCTCCTACCTCACAGACCGCTCCTCTCCGTGCGCGTGGCGCAACAATGCGAGCTTGTCACTTCTAAGCGGCATTCCAGAAGTTCTGCGCGTAACGGGACGTGAGATCGCAGGCGCGGTCAGGCATTGACAGGGACCTCGCCGGGGGTTGGATCGAAGTTGCCTGCAACGCCCACCCACCCGGCGAGGTCGTGGTCAGTATGCGCCCGGTCACTGTGTTCGCCAACGGTCCTGAGGCATCGATCGAGCAGTTACGCGCGGATTTGCGCGGCCGGTGGCGGCAGGCCAGGCGTGCGGTGATGGTGCTGCTGTCGGTGCACGGGCTGTCCCCGGTTCAGATCGCTGACCTGCTGGAGTGCGATGCCGGCACGGTGCGGCGGTGGATCGGCCGGTTCAACCACCACGGGCCGGCGGGCTTGGCCGACCGGCCCCGCCCCGGACGACCGCGCATCGGCGGGCCCCGCCTGCTCCCCCGGATCACGGCATTGCTGGAGCGATCGGGACCGTGGACCGTGCCCAGGTTGTGGCAGTACCTGGGCCGGCCGAAGCTGAGCTCGCACACCCTGTATCGGCGCCTGCGGGTGGTGGCGATCTGGCGTCGCCCCAAGCTGGTGGCCCGGGGCGATCCGGACCGCTGGCGAGCGGTGGCAACCATCACCGCCAGGCTGCGGGAGTTACCACGCGGCGCGATGGTGTGGGCCACCGATGAGACCCACGTCCACCTCCTGCCACACGTGCGCGCCACCTGGACACTGCGCCGGCACCGGCCCGAGATCGGCACCCCCGGCAAGAACCGGCAGGTGAGCGTGTTCGGGGCGCTGGAGATGACCACCGGCCGATGGGTGTATCGGCTGGGCCGCCGCTGCGCCGCCGACTTCATCGCCCTGCTGGAGCAGATCCGCCTGGCCGTCCCGACCGCCCCGGCGATCGTGGTCATCTGCGACAACGACACCATCCACCACGCCAAAGCCGTCACCGCCTACCTGGCCGAGCACCCCACCATGGAAGTGCTGTTCGGAGCCCGCTACAGCCCGCACGACAACCCGGTGGAACGCATCTGGGCCACGCTCAAGGCATTCATCGCCAACACCGCCGTCAGCTGGCCTGGCCGTCTCAGACAGATCCATGCCTTCTTCCGCACCCGATCACCCGATCAGATGCTCACCACAGCCGCGCCCTGGACCAGCCCCTGGCTGCCCGCAGGTTATAGGCAGAACTTCTGGAATGCCGCTTAGTGTGTAAAGATCCTTTCTGGGTGATGGAGAAGCCTCTTTACCTGATCCGGCCTGGATAGGCGATGTCGAGTTCGATGAGAGCTTCGCGCCAGCCGATGGTGCGCTGGCCCTCGATCAGGCGGGCGGTGCTGGGCGAGTTTTTGATCTTGCCGGTTTTCTCCTTGTGTGCGGCGCGTTCGCGGGCGCGTTTGTCCTCGATGTTGATGATGGCCAGCCACAGCAGCTTGACCACGGCGTCGTCGCCGGGGA
>NZ_SMJZ01000371.1 GCF_004348345.1 Nonomuraea longispora | reverse complement strand
CCCCGTCCCACCCGCGACGGAGACGCCTGTCCGCTCCTGAGCGCGCCGTACGGACCTCGGCGGGGCCAGACGGGGTCTCGGGCGCGCGGTGCCCGTCCGAGCGGTGTGTGCCCGTCTCTCAGCTCTGCGTGTCCGGGTCCCAGCCCGCTGGTCCCAGCCTGCTCGTCCAGGCCTCGGCGGGGCGTGCACAGGCCCGCCCCGCCGAGGCCGGGGTCAGAGGCCGCAGAGCTCGTCGAGGGACTTGGCGTCGCCTCCCTTGCCCTTCTGGCTGTTCCTGGTGGGCGTCTGCGTCGGCTGCGCGGCGCGGGTCTTCGTCGGGCTGGACGTGGCGGTCGGCGAGGAGTCCACGTGAGCCGTCTGCGCCTGCTTGGCCGGCCGGAGCGAGACGGCGATCGCCTTGCGCGACGCGGTACGGATCTTCGCCCAGTCGGGGTTGCCCGGCCAGAACTGCGGTGGTACGAACTGCAGGCTGGTGATCTTGGCGTCCTTGACCTTGACGGCCAGCTCCACCAGCGGTTGCACGAGGTGCTGCGGGATGTTGGTGCGCGCCAGCCGCTTGGCCGCACCGGCGATCTTGGTGAAGTTGGTGAGGATCACGGCCGGGGTGGCCTGCTGGGCGAAGGCGCCGATGACGCAGCGCTGGCGGCCCATGCGGGAGAAGTCGTCGCTGTTGACGCGGGAGCGGCCGTACCAGAGGGCCTCCTCGCCGCTGAGCCGCCGGTAGCCGGCTTTGATCGTGCCCGCCGTGCCGTAGAGGCCGCCCCACTTGACGTCCTGCTCGACCCGGATCTTGAGGCCGCCGATGGCGTCGACGAGGTCCGCGAAGCCGTACATGTTCATCATCGCGTAGTAGTCGATCTTGAGGCCGAGCGTGTGGCCGATGGCGTCCATGAGGGCTCGCGGGCCCTTGTTCTTGCCGCCCATGACCTCCGGGTGGTCGTTGGCGTACTGCCACACCTCGTTGAGCAGGCCGCCGTTCGGCAACTCGGCCCGGAAGCCGCTCGGGAACTGGTCGTGCAGCGGCGACGAGGAAGGGAAGCGCACGTGCTGCAGATTGCGCGGCAGGCTGAACAGGATCGTGGCGCCGCTCTTGATGTCCACGCTGGCCACCGTCATGCTGTCGGTCCGCACACCGGTACGGTTGCTCGCCGCGTCGCCGCCGATCAGCAGGAAGTTGACCCGGCCCTTGCCGTGCCAGGGGTCCTCGCCCTCCTTGGCCGCGGGCGGCACGTCGGAGTCGGACGACGACGGGAAGATGCCCTTGAGCGTGTTGCGGAAGGTCATCACGGTGTTCGCGGTCAGGGCGAACGGCGACATGACCGCCACGCACAGCACGCCGACCACGATGCCGGTGATCATCTGGCCCTGCTGGTTGAGCCTGCTGGGGTTGAGGACGACGTACGAGGTGACGAGCAACGCGAACCACGCCAGCGCGCCGATCGCGGCGAGGACCGTGATCGTCACGAGCATGCCGTCGCCGACCAGCGCGGCCGCGTTCCCCAGGTTCCCGGCGATGCTGAGCCCGTAGATCAGGCCGGCGAGCAGCAGCACCGCGTACACGCTGACGAGCACCAGCCCGATACGGCGCTGCCCGGCCCGCAGGTGTGCGGCGCCGGGCACGATGGCGGACAGCGCGGTCCACCCGAGGACGGAGGCGGGGGTCAGCGGCTTCGCGAAACGGGGCGGGGCGTTGCGCGGTGTGGCAGTGCGCGGTGGGGAGTTGCGCGGCGTGGGGCCGGAACCTGAACCGGAGCCGGAAGGGGAACCGGAGCGAGGGCCGGCGCCGCGTGGGGACGCGCCGCGGGGAGACGCCCCGCGCCGGGACGTGTCGCGCGGAGATGCTTCCCGTGGGGATGTGTCACGGGAGGACGTGTCGCGCGGGGACGCTTCTCGCGGAGATCGGTCGCGCGGGGCTCTGTCGCGAGGAGACGCGTCCCGCGGGGCTCTGTCGCGTGGAGGCGTGTCGCGAGGAGACGCGTCTCGCGGGGATCGGTCGCGAGGAGGAGCGTCGTGAGGAGGCGTGTCGCGCGGCGGTGTGTCACGTGGAGGCGTGTCACGGGGGGATGGGGGACGCTGGGAAGCAGGGCGTGGACGGCGAGTGGGGCGCCGCTTCCTGCCTCCTGGCACGTTCTCTTCCCCATCCCGATTGCGCACACCCGGCTCCCTAATACGCCTACCAGGCAAAACTGACGTTTGCCCCCTATTGGGCACAAGATTGCCAGGATTCTAGTCCCCATACTCGGACAACAACGACATGTGCCCAACATGAGATGAACTTTGCCTTGACTTCAGGAGGTCGTAGAGGCCGACGCCAGCCACGTGTTGCACTGGTACGCCTTGCTCTTCGTCCAGCCCTGCCTGAACCACCGGTTGTTGTTGACCGGCTTGCCGTGGTCGCGCGGATAGCCCGGGTGGTCGCCCACCTGGCCGTAGAACCAGAACAGCCGGCTCCGGTTGGACGTGCTCACCGGGTACGAGCTCGCGACCGAGCGCATCCACATGCCGCCGAAGCACGTGGCCTGCAGTTCCAGCCGCCGGCTCAGGGCGAGCTTGGCGTTCCTGTTGGAGGTGTCCAGGGTGGAGCGCCACCACGAGTTCATCAGCCCCGTGATGTTCTGCACGTGGTGTCCGTACTCGTGGGCCATCATGCTGATGATCCCGCCGTGCCAGGAGATGATCTGGCCGTAGCCGCGGGCGTTGCCGTTGCCCCTCGACATGGCAGAGGTGGAGGCGTAGATCGTGTTGTTCTGCGGGCAGTAGTACGGCACGATGTTGCCCGGCTGCGGGTAGTCACCGCACGCGCCCCTGCCCCGCCTGGCGGCGATGGCGTAGCTCGGCGGGCTGAACCTGATGCCCTGCTTCTCCAGGATGGGCTTCCACGCCCGGTCCATGCACTTGCCGGTCTTGAGGATCAGCGACTTGAGCTGGCTGTGGTTGAAGATGCTGGCGTTGCCCGCCGGGCACCTGAGCCTCGGCAGGATGCCCGCGCGGTACACCGAGTTGTTCTTCAGACTGGTGTTGACCGTCTGCCGCGGCTCCTGCTCGGGCTCCTCCGTCTCCCGCTCCGTCGGCCGGCTCGTGGGCTCGCCGGTCGACGGCTCCTCGGTCGGCTCCTCGGTCGGCTCCTCGGTCGGCTCCTCGGTCGGCTCCTCGGTCGGTTCCTCCGTCCGCGTGCGCTCGGGCAACGGTTCGTCGTCGTCGGTGGCGCGTTCCGAAGGCTCGTACGTCGGGATCGCGATCGGTCTCGAGGTCTCCGACCGTGACGCGCCCTTGAAGAACGCCGCCCCCACGACGATCAGTACGAACAGCGCCGCCACCGAGCCCAGCACGGCCCCGATCACCCCGATGGCCCCCATGCCCGACTTCTTGGGCGGTGGCGGATGCGGCCAGCGCAGCGTCGGCGGCAGCGGTGGCGGGGGAGGAGGGGGCTGCTGCCGGTGTGGCGGCTGCCCGTGCGGTGGCTGCTGCCCGTACTGCGGGCCGCCCTGCGGCGGATACTGCGGGTGCCCCTGGGGGTACCCGGGCCT
>NZ_SMJZ01000370.1 GCF_004348345.1 Nonomuraea longispora | reverse complement strand
CCTCCACACCCTCCCGGCCCCCGCACCATCCATCGAGACAGCGGCAGGGACGGCGGCGGAGGCGGGGGGCCGGCTGGCCGCGCTGGCCGCCGCTCTCGCCCTGGCCGCCGCCAACCGGCGCGACGCGCGCGTGCTGGCCGGCCTGCCCGCCGGGTGGCGCAACGTACGCTCCCAGCCCCGCCGCACCCGCTTCGCCGAGGCCGACGTCGTGTACGACCCGCTTCCGGACACCATCACCGTGATCGGCGCCGGCCCGGACACCGTCGTCCTCGAACACGACGGCGTCCGCCACACCTTCGAGGTCGCCCGGTACGACGGCGACCCGAAGGTCTACGTCGACCACGCGGGCGGCTGCGCCGTGCTGACCCCGCTCCCCCGGCTGCCCGAGCCGGTGGAGCACGTCGCCCCGGGCTCCCTGCTGGCCCCCATGCCGGGTGGCGTGCTGCGCGTCGAGGTGGCGGCCGGCGACCGGGTCGCCAAGGGGCAGGCGGTGCTGGTGCTCGAAGCCATGAAGATGGAGCATCGGATCACCGCCCCCGTCGCCGGCGTGGTGTCCGGCGTACACGTAGAGGAAGGCCGGCAGGTCGAGGCGGGAGCCGTGCTGGCGATCATTCAGGAGGAGAGCACATGACCCTGGTCCACCAGGACCTGGCCGCGGGCGTCGCGACCATCACGCTGGACTCGCCGCCCAACCGCAACGCCCTGTCCGTGCGCCTGCTCGGCGAGTTGAAGGAGCGGCTCGACTGGGCGCTGGCCGAGCCGGCGGCCAGGGTGATCGTGCTGACGGCGACGGGCGGGGTGTTCTGCTCGGGCGCCGACATCAAGGAGCAGCGCGCGGCGGACGGCAGGCCCGGCGCGCCGGTGACGGCGTCGTTCCCGGAGGTCCTCACGCTCATCTGGGAGAGCCCCAAGCCGGTGGTGTGCCGGCTCAACGGCACCGCGCGGGCGGGCGGCCTGGGCCTGGTGGCGGCGTGCGACTTCGCGGTCGCGCCGCTCTCGGCGTCGTTCGCGTTCACGGAGGTACGCCTCGGCGTGGTGCCGGCGATGATCTCGGTGCCGGTGCTGCGCAGGCTCGACCCCAGGGCCGCGGCCGAATACTTCCTGACCGGCGAGGTCTTCGACGCCGCCAGGGCCGCGGAGATCGGGCTGATCTCCAGGGCCGTGCCCGAGGAGGAGCTGGACGCGGCGGTCGCCCACTACGCCGACCTGCTGATCAAGGGCGCTCCCGAGGCCCTGGCCATCACCAAGCAGCTGGTCAGGAAGGTGCCGGCGATGTCGTTCGCGGACGGGCTGCGGGAGATGACCGCGTTGTCCGCCGAGCGGTTCACCTCGGAGGAGGGTCAGGAGGGCATCACCGCGTACATGGACAAGCGCCCGCCCGCGTGGGCCACGCGATGACCCTGCGCGTCGCCAACTGCAGCGGCTTCTACGGCGACCGGCTCTCCGCGGCCAGGGAGATGGTCGAGGGCGGGCCGATCGACGTGCTGACCGGCGACTGGCTGGCCGAGCTCACCATGCTCATCCTGGCCGGCAACCGGCTCAAGGGCAGGCCCGGCTACGCGCCGACCTTCCTGCGGCAGCTGGAGGACGTCCTCGGCCCCTGCCTCGACCGGGGCATCAAGATCGTGACGAACGCGGGCGGCCTCGACCCGGCCGGATGCGCCGAGGCCGTGCACGAGCTGGCCGCGCGCCTCGGCCTGTCCCCCGCGGTCGCCCACGTCACGGGCGACGACCTCACCGGCCAGCCCCTCGACCTGGTCAACGCCGACACCGGCGAACGCCTCGACGCCACCCCGCTCACCGCCAACGCCTACCTGGGCGGCCGTCCGATCGCCGCCGCACTGTCGGCGGGCGCGGACGTCGTCGTGACCGGCCGCGTCACCGACGCCGCCCTGGTGACAGGGCCCGGCATCTGGCGGTACGGCTGGGGGCCCGGCGACCTCGACCCGCTGGCGGGGTCGGTGGTCGCCGGGCACATCATCGAGTGCGGCTGCCAGGCCACGGGCGGCAACTACGCGTTCTTCCAGGACGTACCCGATCTCGCCCACTGCGGTTTCCCGCTCGCGGAGCTGCGTCAGGACGGATCGGCCGTGATCACCAAGCATCCCGGCACGGGCGGCCTGGTCTCGGTCGGCACGGTCACCGCCCAGCTGGTGTACGAGCTGGGCGGCCCCCGCTACCTCGGCCCCGACGTGGTGGCCAGGTTCGACACGATCACGCTCGCCGACGACGGGCCCGACCGGGTGCTGGTCTCCGGCGTACGCGGCGAGCCGCCCCCCGGCACGCTCAAGGTCGCCGTCAACCACCTGGGCGGCTACCGCAACACCATGACCCTCGTGCTCACGGGCCTCGACGTGGAGGCCAAGGCCCGGGTGGCGGAGGAGGCCGTCTGGGCACGCATCCCGCGCGAGTCGTTCGACGCGGTGGACGTGACGCTCACGGAGCCCGGCCTGCTGCGGATCACGGTCATGGACGCCGACGAACGCACGGCGGGTCGTGCCTTCTCCGCGGCCGTGGTGGAGACGGGGCTGGCCAGCTACCCGGGCTTCTACGGCCTCACCCCGCCCGGCAACGCCTCACCGTACGGGATCTACTGGCCGGTCCTGGTCCCGGCCGCGGACGTACGCCCTCAGGCCTTCCTGGACGGCACGCGGATCCCCGTCCCCGCGGTCGCGGCCCCCGGCGAGCCCGCGACGGCGCTCCCGGACCCTGAGCCGCCGCTCACGTCGGGGCCCGCCGACGGGACGGCACACGCGGACGGGGCGGAGGGCGGGGAGGGGACCGTGTGGATGCCGTTGGGACGGCTCGTGGGCGCGCGTTCCGGTGACAAGGGGGGCAACGCCAACCTGGGGGTCTGGACGGGCACGCGGGACGGCTACGCGTGGCTGGCCGGCACCCTGACGCCCGACCGGCTCAAGCGGCTGCTGCCGCACCTGGCCCCGTACCGCGTCGACCGGTACGAGCTGCCCAACCTCAAGGCGCTGAACTTCGTCGTCCACGGGCTGCTGGGCCGGGGCGTGGCGGCGAGCCCGCGCATGGACCCGCAGGCCAAGGCGCTGGGTGAGGAGCTACGCGCCCGTCACATGCACATCCCCGCGGCGCTCCTCGGCTGAGCCCGCCGTGCCGGCTGTGCCGGCTGTGCCGGCCGTACGCCAGCCGAGCAGTCCCGCGCCCAGCAGGCCCGCCCGCGCCCCGAGCGCCGACGCCCTGACCTCCGGTGCCTTCCGTCCCGGCGGGTGGGGGGACAGGAAGGCTGTCAGGCGGGCTCGGAGAGGGACGATCAGAGCGTCTCCCGCGTGCGAGACGCCGCCGCCGATGACGACGGCCGCGGGATCGAGCAGCCGCGTGTACGTAGCCAGCGCCAGGGCGAGCGTCTCCACGGCCGTGTCCCACACCCTCCCGGCCGCCGGGTCTCCCTCGGAGGCCCGCCGCACCACCTCCTCGGCGCCGGCGGCGCCGTACCGGGCCGCGACCGCGCCGCCCGACGCGTACGCCGCCAGGCAGCCCCGCTGCCCGCACCCGCACGCCGCTCCGCCGGGGTGTACCGGGATGTGCCCGATCTGCCCGGCCCATCCGGCGGCGCCGCCGTACAGCCGCCCGGACAGGACCACGGCGCCCGCGATGCCCGTGCCGATGGGCAGGTAGAGGG
>NZ_SMJZ01000036.1 GCF_004348345.1 Nonomuraea longispora | reverse complement strand
GCGGCCGCCGGGGCGGGGCGCAGGGCGTTCGGCGCGGCGAGCACCGCGAGCAGGACGAGCGCAGCAGCCGTGCGTCTCATGGTCACCTCGGGCGTTCTCGGGGGTGACGGCGACCGGGCGGCACCCGGGCCCACTCAGTTCCGGTCGCCGCAACGACCGAATCTGACCGATATTGTTCGACTATTGACCATTAGGGAGCGAAAGGCAAGATTCATCCCGCGACGCAGGGGGGAAACGGGCGCTGCCGGGACGGTACGGCTTCGGCGTGGTGATGGCGTCGGCCGCCGTGCTCGGCGACGCCGGGATGCTGGCCGTGCCCGCGCTGCATGGTTCCTCGCCCGGCACGCTCGCCGCCCCCATGGCGATCAACTTCGCATTCGGCGCCTGCGGCCTGCTGGTGAGCGCCGCCGCCATGGCGCTCTCGCCACTGGTCAATGCTTATGTCCCCGCTCGGCCGCCTCGGGCGCGCACTTCCCACGCGAACGGCTCGCGACTGACACCGCCTGAGCGCGACCACGATCCCGATTTTAATGCAGTCGCTTGACTTAAGCTGACCTGCCCGGGTTAACTGGCGGCGAAATCCGAGGAGGTCCGTGATGCGCCAAGACGACGTGGCACAAACGCTGAACTACCCCATTCCCAGCGACGCCGCGCTCGATCCGCCGGCCGGGTGGGCGCGGCTGCGCGAGCAGTGCCCCGTCGCCCGGGTGAGGTTGCCCAGCGGCGACCGGGCATCCCTGCTGACCAGGTACGACGACGTGAAACAGGTGTTGTCGGACCCGCGCTTCACCCGGCAGCTGGACGCCGACGACGCGGCCCGCATCGCCGCCAACGAGTCGGGCGGCGTGTTCAACAGCTCGATGGCCTCGACCATCCCGCAGAGCGGAGAAGGGCACCAGCGGTGGCGGCGCATGGTCGGCAGATGGTTCACGGCCAGGCGCATGGCGGCGCTGAAGCCCGGCATCGAGGCGATGGCCGACCGGCTCATCGACGACATGGTGGCCCAGGGTCATCCGGCCGACCTCAAGGCGAGCCTGGGCTTCCCGCTGCCTGTGTGGGTCATCTGCGACCTGCTCGGGGTCCCCGACTCCGACCGCGACAAGTTCGCGTACTGGTCCGACACGCTGCTCAACCTGACCCGCTACACGCAGGCGGAGATCGACGCGGCGCAGGCCGAGTTCGTGGCGTACATGGGCGAGCACGTCGCGGCCAGGCGCGCCCGGCCGGGCGACGACCTGCTCAGCGAGCTCAGCAAGGGCGCCGACGCCGCCGGCGAGCCGATGCCCGACGGAGCGCTGGTCGCCACCGGCATGGGACTGCTGGTCGCCGGGCACGAGACCACGGCCAACATGATCGGCAAGATGGTGGCCATGTTGCTGGCCGACCGGCGGCGCTGGGAGCGGCTGCTCGCGGATCCTTCCCTGGTGCGCTCCGCGGTGGAGGAGGCGCTGCGGTTCGACGCCAACCCCGGCTTCGGCATGCCGCGCTACCTGGGCGAGGAGGTCGAGATCGCCGGCGCCGTCATCCCCCGGGGCACGACCGTGGTGTGCAGCATGGCCGCGGCCAACCGCGACGAGAACGCCTTCGAGCACGCCGGTGAGATGAGGCTCGACCGCGTCCCCAACCCGCACCTGACCTTCGGGTCCGGCCCGCACTCGTGCCTGGGGCAGGCGCTGGCCCGCACCGAGCTGCAGACCGTGCTCGAGGTGCTGCTGCGCCGGCTGCCCTCGCTGGAGCTGGCCGTTCCCGCGAAGGACCTGCGCCGCGTCGAAGGGCTCGCCGTCGGCGGGCTGCGCGAGGTCCCGGTGCGGTGGTGACCGTGGCGGCCGGACACCCCCGGGCCGCACGGGCCAGCGCGACGCGGGAGCAGATCCTTACGGCGGCGGAGCGGCTGTTCGCCGAGCACGGGGTGTTCGCCGTGTCCAACCGCCAGGTCAGCGAGGCCGCGGGCCAGGGCAACAACGCCGCCGTCGGCTACCACTTCGGCACGAAGGCGGACCTGGTGCGGGCGATCGCCCGCAAACACGCCCAGCACACCGAGCGCATCCGCGGGCGGATGGTGGCCGAGCTCGGCGACTCCGCCGACGTCCGCGACTGGGTGGCCTGCCTCGTACGCCCCGTCGCCGAGCACCTGGCCTCCCTGGGCAGCCCGACCTGGTTCGCCCGGTTCGGCGCCCAGGT
This sequence comes from Nonomuraea longispora, assembly GCF_004348345.1. GTDB lineage: Bacteria > Actinomycetota > Actinomycetes > Streptosporangiales > Streptosporangiaceae > Nonomuraea > Nonomuraea longispora. Next base: position 49,413 of record NZ_SMJZ01000036.1, on the reverse strand, counting down.
GATGACCGATCCCACCCTCCGCGAGATCATGATCGAGGAGTCGCTCACCTCCCCCTCGCTGCAGCAGATCATCGACGGGCTCGACCGGTGCCTGCCCGCGCTGCCGCCGGAGGTGCGGGCGGAGCGCAACGACATGGCCCGCCAGCTGATGGTGCACATGTGCGCCGAGCGGGAGCGCGCGCTCGCCGAAGGTGTCCCGACCCCCCGGGCCGGCTGGCACGACGCCGCGACCGGGCTGATCGACGCGATCGTCGGGTTGTGGGAGGCGCCCGTCACCCGCGCTCCCTGACCCCGTCCCGTCCCGACCGATGCACGAACCAGGGGGAACCGACATGAGAATCACCGTCGACGAGGACAAATGCTGCGGAGCCGGCCAGTGTGTGCTCCTCGCCCCGGAGGTGTTCGACCAGCGGGAGGACGACGGGGTCGTGCTCCTGCTCGACGCGGCGCCGCCCGAGCGGCTGCACGCCACGGTGCGTGAGGCGGCCGGCGTCTGCCCGGCGGCGGCGATCGAGCTGAGCGAGTGAGCCTACGCCTCCGGCGTCCCCGTGGTCGTGGCGCCGCCGCGTCGCGCTGGAGGACATGGAGATCGCCGGGCAGGTCGTCCGGGCCGGCGAGGGCCTGATCCCGGCCAACGACATCGGCAACCGCGACCCGGCCCCCTTTCCCGACCCCGACCGGCTCGACCCGCGCCGCGAAACCCGCCACCACGTCGCCTTCGGCTACGGCGTGCACCAGTGCCTGGGCCAGTCGCTGGCCGGATGGAACTGCGGGTCGTCTACGGCACCCTCTACCGGCGCATCCCCACTCCGCGGCCGGCGACCGGCCTGGAGCGGGTGCCGATCAGGCACGACAGGTCCGTCTACGGCGGGTACGAACTGCCCGTGACCTGGTGACGTGCGCCGCCGGCCATCCCGGCGTAGCGGGACCGGAGATGAGGATCCGGTCCGGGCTGCTGCCAAGATGGGACGGTGGCGAAGGGCAAGATCGTGGTAATGGCGATGATCGGCGTGTGGGTCCTGGCCGGATGCGCCGCGGAGGACGACCCGTCGCGGGCGCAGCCGGGCGACTGCCTGGAGGCGCTCGGGGAGGGAAAGAAGACCACCGAGTTCCGGATCGTCGGCTGTGCCGCGCCGGAGGCGGCGTACCGGGTGGCCGTGCGGCTCAAGCGCGGCGAACGGTCGTGCGGCAGCACCACCTACGGCTACGCGACCAGCGGATATGTCAGGGGTGGCGGCTGGCATCTGTGCCTGACGCTCAACGGCCAGGTGGGTGACTGCTTCCACCAGGAGGTGGGCTTCCCCACCGGCAGGGCGACCAAGGTGGCGTGCGGGCCGTCGGCGACGTACCGGATCGTCAAGCGGGTGGACGGGAGCGCCGACAAGGAGCTGTGCGGCGAGGACGCCGCCTACCCCGTGCGCAACGACCTCGACCGCCCGCTGTACCTCGTCTACCCGGACCCGCCCCTGACGATCTGCACGGACCGCGCGTAGCGCGTGCCCGCCCTCACCGGCAGGGCCGACGCCGTCCCACGCCGACCACGTCCGGCAGATCCTCACGTGCGCGGCCACGGAATGGGAGCCACCAGGCATCGCGCGGTCCGGGCGGAACGGCTTGGGAGCGGCAGCCAGGCATGATTTGCCCGGCTTTATGCCCCTTTTGCGGAGCATCGGGCAGTGAGCCAGAGGGCTGCGACAAGCCACCCAAGGGGAGGACATGTCCGAGAACCTGCCGGAACCGGCCGAACGCCGCCCGGCACCGCCGGAAGCGAACCCGTCAGGCGGTGCCGTGGACCCTGACGTGTACCTCGACGTGCCGATCGTCAAGGTCGACGAGATCAAACTCGAGGTGGAGGACCTGCGGGCGCGCGTGTCCCTGGACGCGGACGTGCTCGACCTGCTGCACCTGCACGTCGGGGCGGACGTCGCCCTGGGCCGGGTCAACCTCGACATCGTGGGCGTCGAGGCGCAGGCGCTGCTCAAGGTACGGCTCGACAACGTCGCCATGATCATCAAGGACGTCTTGCAAACGATCGACGACAACCCCCAGCTGATCGAGAACATCACCCGGGGAGTGGGGTCCGCCCTCCACGACGTCGGCTCCGGCGCGGGCCACGCGGTGCGCGACGTCGGCACGGGCGCCGGCCAAGCCGTCGGAGACGTCGGGGCAGGCGCCGGACAGGCCGTGGGCGACGTGGGGGCAGGCGCGGGCCGCGCGGTCAGCGACGTGGGCTCGGGGGCCGGACAGGCCGTGGGCGACGTCGGCGCGGGCGCAGGCCAAGCCGTCGGAGACGTCGGCACGGGCGCGGGACAGGCCGTGGGCGACGTCGGCACGGGCGCGGGGCAAGCGGCCGGAGACGTCGGCGAGCGTACGGGCACCACGTTGCAGGGCACGGTGGAGCAGTCGGCAGGCGCTGCCGGTGGCGCGGTGCGGGAGACCACGGCCGCCGCTGGACAGGCCGCAGAAAGCGCCGCACCCACCACCCCGGCGAACGCGGAAGCCGAGCCGAGAAGCGACAGCGCCGCACGAGACGAGCGGGAGGGCCGCCGGGCGGGTGCCGAGGCGAAGGGCGACAGCGCCGCACGAGCCGAGGAAGAACCGCGGAAGGGCCGCCCGGGCCGGGCAGGAAAGCCGTCCGGTGGCGAGCCGCGGGGAGAGGCGCCGACGACGCTCGGCCCCGCCCTGCGAGAGCTGGGCCGAGCCGCAGGGCGCGCAGGCGTGCGGCGGCTGCGCGACCTGACACCGGGCAAGCGCCGCAGAGAGTAGCGCGCAAGGAGGAGGCGAGCCCGACATGGGTGACGAACGCCCCGGCAGAGGGCCCGGCGAAACGCCCGACCGACGGCCCGGTGAGCGGCTCGTCGGGGCTGCGGACATCGTCTTCTCCGCGACGGTCCGCGCCGGCAGCGTGACCTTCGAGGAGGCGCCGGAGGTGGCGGTCACGTTCTCCGGTGAACCGGCCCACCGGTCGGGGTCGGGCAGCCGCCGTACCGGCCTGCCCGAACGCGTCGCCGAGGGCGAGACGTACCGCGCGATCCGCGTCGACTACGCGATAGCAGCCAAGATCGTGACCGAAGCGCCGGAGGAGGGGGAAGAAGAGCCGTGACCCCGGCTCACTCCTCGGGCCGCTGAGCGAAGAACACGAACTCCCGCCCCGGCCGGTCGGGCGCCCCGCGAACCTCCTTCACCGTGTATCCGTGCTCGGCCAGATCCGCCTCGACCTCGTCCCGCTCGCGGAAACGCAGCGTCGAGTGCGACGTCAGCACCGCGCCGTCCGCCGCGAACACGCACGTCCCCCGGAACGTCACCAGCGGTCCGCTGACGTCGATCAGGTCGGTCCAGGTCTCGACGACGCCGACGCCCTCGATGTCGACCCTCTGGTACGTCTCCGCACGATTCCACTCCAGCCACGCGCGCCTGGCCGGATCGCGGGTCTCGAACACGAGGTGCCCGCCGGGCCGCAGCGCGTCATGGACCCCCCGCAGCGTCCCCGCCCAGTCGTCCGGCGCCGCGATCGCCTGGGCGACGTTCCCGGTCATCGTCGCCAGGTCGGCCCGCAGGGCGGGCAGGCTCGTCGCGTCACCGTGGATCCAGCGCACCCGCTCGGCGCCGGCTTTGGCCCGGGCGACGTCGAGCGAGCCCCCGGCGGGGTCGACGCCGGTCACCTCGATGCCGTTCCCGGCCAGCAGCAACGCGAACGTCCCCGTACCGCATCCGACGTCGAGCACGCTCCGTGCGCCGAGTTCGCCGGCGATGGCGGCGTACACGTCGAGGTCGCTGCGGTCGGAGTCGAGATCGTCGTAGATCGTGGCCAGGCGCGGATGTTCGAAGATGGCGTCAGGCATGCGGCACACGATAGGCCGTGGCGAGCGTCCGGGAAACCAGCGGGGGCGTCAGCTGGGGGCCGGGCCGGCGGTGCGGGTGCGGGCGATGAGGAGGGCGATGTCGTCCTCGGAGGGCGTGCCGTCCACCATCGTGCCGATCACCTGGTCGCACAGGTCCTCGGGCGGGAGGCCGGGGGCGGCCAGGACGGTGCTGAGGCGGTGCAGGCCCGCGTCGATGTCGGCCCCGCGCCGCTCGACCAGGCCGTCCGTGTAGAGGGCGATCAGACTGCCCTCGGCGAGCTCGATCTCGACGCATTCGTACGAGCCCAGCCCCAGGCCGACCGGGGTGCCGGCGGGCAGGTAAGCGAAGGTCACCTCTCCTGACGGGTGCACGATCGCGGGCGGCGGGTGTCCGGCCACGGACATGGCGCAGCGCCGGGTGACCGGGTCGTAGACCGCGTACACGCAGGTGGCTCCCGTGGTGTCGAGGGGCTGGTCGCCCGCGCCCGCGTCCTCCTCCGCCAGGCGTACGACCATGCGGTCCAGGAACGCGAGCACCTCGTCGGGCGGGAGCCCCTGGTACGAGAGCGTGCGCACGGCCGTGCGCAGCCGCCCCATCGTCGCCGCGGCGTTGATGCCGTGCCCGGTCACGTCGCCGACCACCAGGGCGACCCGGCCGTCGCCCAGCGGGACCACGTCGAACCAGTCGCCTCCGACGGTGCCGATGACGTCGGACGGCAGGTAGCGCCAGGCCACGTCGACGGCGCCGGCGCCGGAGAGGTTGCGCGGCAGAAGGTCGCGCTGCAGGGCCAGGGCGGCGGTGCGCTCGCGGGTGTACTGGCGCGCGTTGTCCAGGCTCAGCGCGGCGCGGGCGGCCAGCATCTCGGCGAGGTCCAGGTCGTCCTTGCCGAACAGCACGGGATTCTCCGTGCGGACGAACACGGCGACGCCCAGGATGTCGCCCCTGGCCTTGAGCGGGACGATGATCAGGCTGTGCATCCCGGTGTCGTGGATGACCCGCGCCCGGTCGGGGTCGACGTCGAGCCAGGTGCCGGACGAGGTGTCCATCACGGGCTCGAAATGGGACTGGCCGGAGGACAGGACGGCGGTGAAGGGGGACGACGGCGGGACGTAGACCACATCGCCCCGCCGCCAGAGCGCTTCGGGGAGCTCACGGTGGATCGAGGCCACGCCCGCGCGGTGGAACGCGGGGACGCTCACATCGGTGGAACCCAGCCGGCGCATGGACTCGTCGTCGGGCAGGACCCGCTCGGACACGTCGACCGTGACGTAGTCGGCCAGGCGCGGCACGGCCAGCTCCGCCAGCTCCTGCGCGGTCTCCATGACGTCGAGTGTGCTGCCGATCCTGATGCTGGCCTCGCCGAGCAGGGCCAGCCGGTCGCGTGCCCGGCTGTGGCTCGTGTCGACGGCGAACGCGCACACGCCCAGCGGCCGCCCGTCGGCGCCGTCGAGGCGGTAGAACGAGGTCGAGAAAATGCGTTCGGTGAGCCCGTCCTCGGAGGTCCGGCGGCACTCGCGGTCGAGCACCGGGGTGCCGTCGTCGAGCACCCGCCGCATCGCCCCCGCCGTGGCCTCCGCGTCGAAGCCCGGTGCGCACACCTCGGGCCGGCTGCCGAGCCGGAAGAGGGGGAAGACGTCGCTCAGGCGCCGGGCCGTGTCGTTGAGCCAGAGGCAGAGCAGGCCGGTGTCCCAGACGCCGATGGCCACGGGGGCGCGGCCGATGATCGGCTCCAGCACCGGCGGCCCGTCCGGTGTCAGCGTCAGGAGCCAGCTCTCGCGCCGCTGCGCGGTGCGCAGGCGGACGCCCTCGACGTGGACGAGGACCGCGCCGCCCGCGCGACGGCGGGCCGTGACGAACCCGGACCACCGTCCTTCCTGGCCGCGCGCCGTGCGGTCCCCGGGCTTCATGAAGGCGTCGCTGGAGCGGTGCAGGACCTCGTCGGCGTGGTAGCCGAGCAACTTCTCCGCGGCTTCCGACCAGCCGACCACGCTGCCGTCGGCGTCGGTCATGACGATCGCCGGGCCGTCCGGCTCGTCCCAGGCAACGGGATCCACCTCCACGATTATAGCCATGACCTGCGGTGATGCGGGCCGAAGTGTGTCGCGACGGCCTGTCACGCCTGGCGGTGCAGCCCGTCGACGAGGTCGGACAGCGTGAAGGTGGCGGCGGTCAGCGCCGCGGCTCCCGGAGTGCTGACGTAGGGGACGGTCATGAAGTCGGCGGTGAGCGCTCCAGGGGTGACCAGGACCATGAGGTAGCCCCTGCGGCGAAGGTGGAACTTCAGGTGGGGGTTGGCGGCCAGCAGCGGGTCCGTGGCCGGATCATCGTCGTGGCCGTCCCCGCCGCTGGCGACGGAGGTGACCGCGAGCTCGGCCCCGACGGGATGCGATCCGGGATCGTCGTAGTCGAGGACGAGGTCGCCCGCCCAGTGCGCGTGCACGTCGCCGGTGAGCACGACGACGTTGCGCACGCCGGCCTTGACCCAGCCCTCGGTGACCCGCTGACGGCTGCCGGTGTAGCCGTCCCAGGCGTCCTGCCTGACCAGGCGGCCCTGCCCGGGGTCGCGGTCGCGCTGGCCGAAGAAGACCTGCTGGCCGACGAGCTCCCACCGGGCCTGGGAGCGCCGGAAGCCCCGCAGCAGCCAGTTCTCCTGGTCCAGGCCGATCATCGTACGGGCGGGGTCGGCCGGCGTCGGGCACGAGCTGTAGCCCGCGCCGCACAGGTGCGGGTCGCGGTACTGGCGGGTGTCGAGCATGTGCAGCGTGGCGAGCCTGCCCCAGCGCAACCGCCGGTAGAGCTGTACGGCGGTGCTGCCAGGCCGCGCGGGCGAGCGCAGGGGCATGTGCTCGTAGTAGGCGCGGAAGGCGGCCTCGCGACGCTGGGCGGGGATCAGGCTCGTCCAGTTGTTGACCACCTCGTGGTCGTCCAGGATGGCCGCCCACGGCGCGGCGGCGTGGGCCTCGCGCAGGTCGGGGTCGGTCTTGTAGAGCGCGTGGCGGCGGCGGTAGCCGGCGAGGGTGACGGCCTCGGGCCCCTCGTGGGCACGGACGTTGCCGCCGGGCAGCGCCACGTGGTCGCTGCCCTGCTCGTAGATGTAGTCGCCGAGGTGCACGATGAGGTCGGGGCGCTCGCGCGCCATCCTGGCGTACGCGGTGAAGTGCCCGTGCTGGTAGTTGGCGCACGAGCAGACGGCCACGCGCAGCGACCGGGGCATCGTGCCGGGCACGGGCGCGGTCAGCGCCCGCCCGGCCGGCGAGACGTAGGGGCCGGCCTTGAACCTGTACCAGTACTCCCGTCCCGGCCGCAGGCCGGTGACCTCGACGTGCACGCTGTGCGCCCATGCCCGGGACGCCACGTACACGCCGTGGCGCACCACGTTCCTGCCCGCCGGGTCGCTCGAGACCTGCCAGTGCACCGGTACGGGATCCGCGGGCATGCCGCCGAACCCGTCCTCGGCCAGCGGCTGCGGGGCCAGGCGGGTCCACGCCACGAACCCGCCAGGATCGGGGTCTCCGCAGGCCACCCCCAAGGTGAACGGCTCGCCGAAAGCTGCGGACGGCACCAGGGACGGCAGGCCCGACGCCAGCCCCATCGCGAGAAACGACCTCCGGTTCAGCACAGAATGAATGATCGCCACAAGTGCGCGTCACCGGGGCGCGGACACGCCAGGCGCCGCCCCTCGCATGACACCCGTCACGGCCATGGGCCGTCACCCGGCAAGATAGGACGATGACCGACATCACGGAGGAAGGCCGCCGCCGCCGGACGTTCGCCGTCATCAGCCATCCTGACGCGGGCAAGTCCACGATGACCGAGGCGCTGGCTCTGCACGCCTCCGCCATCAGCGCGGCGGGAGCGGTCCACGGCAAGGCGGGGCGGCGCGGCGTCACCTCCGACTGGATGGAGCTGGAACGTTCGCGCGGCATCTCGATCACCTCCGCGGCGCTCCGCTTCGACTACCGGGGCCACGTGTTCAACCTCGTCGACACTCCGGGCCACGCCGACTTCTCGGAGGACACCTACCGGGTGCTGGCCGCCGTCGACTGCGCGGTGATGCTGATCGACGCGGCCAAGGGCATGGAGCCGCAGACGATGAAGTTGTTCCAGGTGTGCCGCCATCGCCGCATCCCGGTCATCACCTTCGTCAACAAGTGGGACCGTCCCGGCCGCGACGCCCTGGAGCTGCTCGACGAGATCGAGGGGCGCACCGGCCTGCGGCCCACCCCCGTCACGTGGCCGCTCGGTGCCGCCGGCCACTTCCACGGCGTGATCGACCGGGCCACCGGGCGTGCCGTCCGCTACACCCGCACCCCGGGCGGGGCCACCAGGGCTCAGCAGGACGAGCTGACCGCCGGGCAGGCCCACGCCGAGCTGGGGCACGACTGGGAGCGGGCGGGCGAGGAGGTCTCGCTGCTGTCGGCCATCGGCGCCGACCACGACCAAAAGTCTTTCGAGGCCCACGAGTCCACCCCGGTGCTGTTCGGCGCCGCCCTGCCCAACTTCGGGGTGGCCCGGCTGCTGGACGCCATGGTCGAGCTGGCTCCCCCGCCGGCCGCCCGGCCCGACGTCGCCGGCGCCGTGCGCCCGCTGGACGCGCCCTTCTCCGGGCTGGTGTTCAAGGTGCAGGCCAACATGGACCCGGCCCACCGCGACCGGATCGCGTTCGTACGGGTCTGCTCGGGCCGGTTCGAGCGCGGCATGGTCCTCACCCACGCGGCGACCGGACGGCCGTTCGCCACCAAATACGCGCAGAGCGTGTTCGGCCAGGAGCGCACCACCCTGGACAAGGCCTACCCCGGCGACGTGGTGGGCCTGGTCAACGCGAGCGCGCTGCGGCCGGGCGACACCCTCTACGACGGGTCCGCGGTGACCTTCCCGCCGATCCCCAGCTTCGCGCCCGAGCACTTCGCCGTCGCCCGCGCCCGCGACTCCAGCAAGGCCAAGCAGTTCCGGCGCGGCATCGACCAGCTCGACGCCGAGGGCGTCATCCAGGTGCTCCGCTCCGACCTGCGCGGCGACCAGGCGCCGGTGCTGGCGGCGGTCGGGCCGATGCAGTTCGAGGTGGTGCAGCACCGCCTGTCCGCCGAGTTCGGCGCACGGATCAGCCTCGACCGGCTCGACTACACCCTGGCCAGGCGCACCGACGCCGCCTCCGTGCCGCTGCTGGCCGGCCGACGCGGCGCCGAGGTGTTGGAGCGCGGCCGTGACCAGGCGCTGCTCGCGCTGTTCACCGACCAGTGGCGGATACGCACCATCATGCGCGAGAACCCCGGGCTCGTCCTGGAACCGCTGATCGCCGACACCAGCCAGGAGCCGCGGTAAGCCTTCACCCGTATGGTTTCCCGCCCGGCGGAGTGATATGAACCCTTTCGGAGGAGCCGGACCGCGGGAGTGCCCGCTGAGGGAGTGAAACGTTGGTAAAGATCGCGTTCCTGCTTCTCCTGGTCGGTCTCGGCTGGGTGGCGGCCGACCTCGGCGACATCACGGGTCTGGAACACTCGGGCCCGTACTTACTGCTGAGCAGCCTGCTGCTGGCGATCGGCCTGTACGGCAGCACCCACGGCATCGACCGCACCGAGGCCCGCCAGCACGGCAGGCTGATCCTGCTCGCGGTGACGGTCGGCGTGCTGCTGAAGGCGGCCTTCATCGCCGGCGTGATGTACGTCGTCACCGGCGACCCGCGCTCGATGATCCTCGCGATCGCGGTGGCCCAGATCGACCCGCTGTCGGTCGCCGCGGTGATGGCCGACAACCGGTTATCGTCACGGGCCAAGACCATCCTCGGGGCGTGGTCCTCGTTCGACGACCCCATCACGGTGATCCTCGCGTTCTACGCCGTCTCGCTCTCCAGGCCCGCCGAAGGCGGGCTCACCCTCGCCTACCTGGCCGACCTGGGACTCAACGCGGTGTTCGCGGCCGCCGCGTACGCCGTCTGGCGGTTGATCAGGAACGCGCCGCCGCTGCTCAGCTACCTGGCGGCGGCCACTGCGATCGTCTCCGCGGCCTGGAGCTCCCTCATGCTCGGCGTGGCCACCGCCGGCCTCTACCTGCGAATTCCCGACTCGCGGTGGCTGTCGCGGGCGGTGACCGCGGCCTTCGCGCTCTCGGCGTTCCTGATGGGGCTGCTGCTGGTCGGCGGGGCGAGCCTGATGAAGGGCCTCCTGCTCGGGCTGGCCGCGTTCGCGGCGCAGATGCTCGCGGCGCTGGTGCTCACCCACGGTCTGCCCGTCACCGACCGCGTGCACCTCGGGCTGGCGCAGCAGAACGGCATCACGGCGGTGATCCTGGCGGTGGCGTTCGAGCGGGAGTTCTCCGGCTTCGTGGGGGTGATCGCCCCGGCGATCGTGACGGTCAACCTCCTCTACGTCGTGGCCAACCGCATCGCCGACTCCTGGGGCCCGTACCGTCCGCTGCCGTCGTCCTCCCGGTGATCCGGCGTTCAGCCGACGATCACGCGTTCCTCGGGAAGCTCGTAGCGGCGGGCGCGGTGTTTCAGCGCGAGCGCCGAGCCCAGCGTCAAAGGCCCGATGCGGCCGACGAACATCAGCAGGCTGAGCAGCACATGCCCGGCCGGCGGGGTGCTCGCGGTGATGCCGGTGGACAGCCCGTTGGTGCCGAACGCCGAGATCACCTCGAACAACACCCGGTCGAGGCCGTGGGAGGTGATCGTGAGCATCAGCAGGGCCGAGAGCGTCACCAGTCCGGCGCCCAGCAGGCTGATGGACAGCGCCTGGCGCTGGGTGGCTGCGGGCAGCCGGCGATGGCCGATGTTGACCTGGTTCTCCCCGCGCAGTTCGGCCCAGACCATGAACAGCAGGAAACCGAACGTGGTGACCTTGATGCCGCCCGCGGTGCCCGCGCTGCCGCCGCCGATGAACATCAACACGTCGGTGAACAGCCACGACGACGGGTTCATCTGGCCGATGTCGAGGGTGTTGAACCCGCCGGAACGCGGCATGACCGCGGCGAAGAAGGCCGACAGCAGCTTGGCGGAGTCGTCCAGCGGGCCCATCGTGCCGGGGTTGCGCCACTCGGCCGCGAGGAACGCCGGCATGGCCGCCCCGATCAGCAGGACGCTGAGCCCGACGGTGACCCGGGTCAGCAGGGACCAGCGGCTGGGGCGCCGCCAGTGGCGCAGCAGGTCGAAGACGACCGGGTAGCCCAGCCCGCCCACGATGACGGCCGCGGCGACGGTCAGGCAGATCCACGGATCGGCCACGAACCGCATCAGGTTGTCCGGCCACAGGGCGAACCCGGCGTTGTTGAACGCCGACACCGCGTGGAAGACGCCCAGGTAGGCCGCCCGCCCCGGCGGCTCGCCGTACGCGATGACAAAACGGGTGGTGAGCACGACGGCCACGGCCGCCTCGCACACCAGGCTGAACAGCACCACCTTGCGCAGCACCTGACGCAGGTCGGCGGCCACCACGGATTTCGTCTCCAGCTGCGCGGACAGCCGCGCGCGCAGCCCGACCCGGCCGGAGACGATGACCATGATGAGGGTGGCCAGCGTCATGATGCCGAGCCCGCCGATCTGGATGAGCAGCGCGATGACCACCTCGCCGAACACCGACCAGTGCGTGGGCGTGTCCACCACGATCAGACCGGTCACGCAGACCGCGGAGGTGGCGGTGAACAGCGCGGTCAACCAGTCGGAGGGCTCACCGCCGGCGGTCGCCTGCGGGGTGGCCAGCAGCAGCGTGCCGGACAGCACCGCCAGCCCGAAGCCGGCGACGATCACGACGGCCGGGTGCCGGCCACGCCCCGGCAGCGCCGGGCGGCGCGGCTTCATCCGGTCTCCCGCCTGCGTGGACGGCCCACGCCGCCGCCGCTGTCGTTCATCGTGGAGCCTCCGTCGAGTCGCCCGGCCTGACGCGCCGACCTGACCCGCGGCACTCCGGTCCATACGCTAGCGCAGCCCGCGGCGGCGCCGCCATCATGGCCAGGCGCACGCCACCTGCGGGTCCGCCCTCTTCTGCGGCATACGCAGCGTTGTACGCGGATCGTTGCGCCATGTCCATGACTTCCCGGGTCCGTTGCACTGTGCAATCATGGAGGCGACCCCGATCGCCGCACGTCCCGGGCGGGGACGGTGCGGATGCTGGGAGCGGAGGATCGGCATGGGGAGCGAAGACCGGACCGGGTTCACCTGCGTCGTCACCCAGCGCGATGGAGCCGCCGTCCTGACGGTGACGGGCGACCTCGACATGACGTCGGCGGCCGAGTTCCGCCGCGGCCTGCTGCAGGCGATGTCACGCCGCACGCCGCCGTTCATCATCGCCGACCTGCGCGAGGTCGGCTTCTGCGACTCCTCGGGCCTGGGCGCGCTGATCTCGGCCGCCAACACCGCCGAGGCCGCGGGCGGCCGTCTCGTGCTGAGCGGGGTCCAGGCCCGCCTGGCCCGGCTGCTCAAGGTGACCGGGCTCGACAAGCGTTTCCAGTTCAGCGACCCGCCCGGCGGCCTCCTGGGCACGCTGACCCGGGTCCACAACGCCGGCACCGCGGCCTGGAACTGACGGAGGTGTCCCTCACCGGCCGCCGGCGAGGGACACCCGCCGGAGCCAGCGCACCGTCGGGCACACCCTGCCCCTGGCCGTTGGTGTCCGGGTGGTCTTTTCGTGGCGTTACTGGCCGTGGGCTACCGGAGCGCGGACCAGGTCGGCGTACCCGGAGTTCCACAGGTCCTCGACCCCGTCGGGCAGGAGCAGCACCCGGTCGGGCCGCAGCGCCTCGACGGCCTCGGGGTCGTGCGTGACCATGACCACGGCCCCGCGGTAGGCCCCGACCGCCGCCAGCACCTCCGCCTTGGACGCCGGGTCGAGGTTGTTGGTCGGCTCGTCGAGCAGCAGCACGTTGGCCCGAGAGCTGACCAGCCCGGCCAGGGCCAGCCGGGTCTTCTCCCCGCCCGACAGCACCCCGACCGGTTTGTCCACGTCGTCGCCGCCGAACAGGAACGACCCGAGCACCGTCCGCGCCTCGCCGCCCCTCAGGTGCGGGGCGACGGCGGCCAGGTGCTGCCCGACGGTGTGCGCCGGGTCCAGGGTGTCGTGCTCCTGGGCGAAGTAGCCGAGCCGCAGCCCGTGGCCGGGCACCACCCGGCCGGAGTCGGGACGTTCGTACCCGGCCAGCAGCTTCAGCAACGTGGTCTTGCCGGCGCCGTTGAACCCCAGCACCACGAGCCTGCTCCCCTGGTCGATGGCCAGGTCGATCCCCGACAGCACGGGCAGCGTGCCGTACGACTTGGTCAGGCTGATCGCGCCGAGCGGCATCCGGCCGCAGGGGGCGGGCTCGGGCAGCCGGATGCGGGCCGCCTTCTCGTCCCGGCGTACGGGCTGCGTCTGGGCCAGCATGCGGTCGGCGCGGCGGGACATGTCCCTGGCCCGCACGGCGGTGGCCGACCTGGCGCGCATGCGCCCGGCCTGGGCGTGCAGCGCGGCGGCCTTGCGTTCGGCGGCGGCCCGCAGGCGCGCCCTGCGCCGGTCGTCGGCCTCGCGGTCGGCCAGGTAGGTGTGCCAGCCGGTGTTGTGCACGTCGAGCGCGGCGCGGCCGGCGTCCACGTGCCAGATCCGGTTGGCCACGTCGGCCAGCAGCCCGGTGTCGTGACTGATCAGGACCAGGCCGCCGGAACAGCCGGACAGGTAGGTGCGCAGCCAGGAGATCGAGTCCGCGTCCAGGTGGTTGGTCGGCTCGTCGAGCAGCAGGACGCCCTGCTCCGCGAAAAGCACGCGGGCCAGCTCGACCCGGCGGCGCTGCCCGCCGGACAGGGCGCCGAGCGGCTGGGCGAGTGCCCGGTCGGGCAGGCCGAGCCCGGCGGCGACCCTGGCGGCCTCGGCCTCCGCCGCGTAGCCGCCGCGGGCCTGGAACTCGGCCTCCGCGCGGGCGTAGCGGGCCATCGCCCGTTCGTCCGCGGACTCGGCGAGGGCGCTCTCGGCGGCGCGCAGGGCGCGTACGGCCTGGTCGAGGCGGCGTACCGACAGGATGCGGCCGATGACGGAGGTGCCCGGGTCGGCGGCGGCCGGGTCCTGCGGGAGGTGGACGACCGGCCCCGTACGGGTGACGCCGCCCGCCGCGGGCTGTGCCTGCCCGGCGAGGATCTTCATGAGGGTGGTCTTGCCCGCGCCGTTGCGGCCGACCAGGCCGATGCGGTCGCCGGGGGCCACGTGGGCGGTGATGCCCGACAGCAGGAGGCGGGCGCCGACGCGCACGTCGACGCCACGGAAGGTGATCATTTGATGACGCTCCGGATAAGCTCGAGGACACACGGGTGCTGCGAAGGCGGGTGTCCTGGCTAGGAGATCCGGGGCGTAGACATGCGGCCAGCGTACCGGCCGCCCTCCTTGCCGCGCTCCCCATTTTCCGGCCGCGCGGCACGCCGGCTCCGTTACGCGGGTGAGGCATTGACGTTTCACGGGGCAACGCCCATGATGCTCTCCAAGCCGATGTCAACGTTGACATGTCAACGTTGACATCACCCTCCCCGAGTTGGAAGGCCCTCGATGTCATGAGACGGCTCGTACGCGGATTGACGTCCCTCATCGCGCTCACCGGCATGGTCGTCGCGGCGGTCCCGTCCGCCGGCACCACAACCGGCACCACAACCGGCACCGCAGCCGACCAGCCGGAGTTCCCCTACCAGCCGACCACGTACACCGAGCCGTACCGGGGCCAGTTCCACTTCAGCTCGCAGGGCGGCTGGATGAACGACCCGAACGGGCTCCTCCACCACAAGGGCACCTACCACTTCTTCTACCAGCACAACCCGCACGGTCTCGGCTGGGACACCATGCACTGGGGCCACGCCACCAGCACCGACCTGGTCCACTGGACGCAGAAGCCGATCGCCCTCGAACCCGGCGTGCACCCCGGCGACCTCTGGTCAGGGGCGGGGGTCGTCGACGCGGCCAACACCTCGGGCTTGCGCGAGGGCGCCGAGGATCCGCTCGTCGTCTTCTCCGGCACCAACGGCGTCTCGGTCTTCTACAGCACCGACGCGGGCCGCACCTTCAAGGCGTACGACAACGGGCGCAAGGTCGTGACCATGCCCGGCACCAGCCGCGACCCCAAGGTGTTCCGGCACGCCGCCAGCAAGCGGTGGGTGATGCTGGTCTGGTCCGACGAGGGCGGCAACGGCGTCAACCTCTACTCCTCCCCCGACCTGCTCGACTGGACGTTCCTGAGCAGGTACGCGGCCGGCTGGCTGTTCGAGTGCCCCGATTTCTTCGCCCTCCCCGTGGACGGCGACAGGCGCGGGACGAAGTGGGTGCTCACCGACGCGAGCGGCGAGTACGTCGTCGGCGACTTCGACGGCACCACCTTCACCACCGACTGGGACGAGCCGCAGCGAATGGATCACGGAACCAACCACGCCGGCGGCTCCTTCTACGCCGGGCAGGTCTTCAACGACATGCCCGACGACCGAGTGGTGCAGATGGCCTGGATGGGTGGCAACCAGGGCGCGACCTGGACAGGCAACGCCAGCTTCCCCGCCGTGCTCGGCCTGCGCACGACCGGCGACGGCGTCCGCCTCACCCGTCAGCCGATCAAGGAGCTGGAGAAGTTGCGGTACCGGACCTCGTCGTGGCGCGGGCGCGGGCTCACCCCGGCGACGGCCGCGAAGCTGCTGCGGGACCAGTCACTCGACACGTACGAGGTGGAGGCGGAGTTCGACGTGCGGGGCGCCACGGCCGAGCGGTTCGGCTTCAAGCTGGACGTGCGGCCGGGCGGCGACGCCGGGAGCGAGGTCCTGTACGACACGCGGGCCCGCACGCTCATGAGCGCTCCCCTTGAGCCCTCCCGCGGGCGGGTCACGATGCGGATCCTGGTGGACAGGGGGCAGCTGGAGGTGTTCGGCAACGACGGCCTGGCCTCGATCACCAGGAACGTCGCCTTCGATCCGCGCGCCGACAGCAGAGGTGTGGCCCTGCACGTCGAGGGAGGCGGCGTCAGGCTCGTCTCGCTCCGCATCCACGAGCTCGCCCCCGCGTGGGGCATGGGCGAGCCGACGCTGGAGCACAACCTTCCCGGCCAGTGGCGGGTGGTCAGCGGCTCGTGGACGGACGTCGCGGCCGGCAAGCAGGGCTCGGCCGGGGGCGACGCGTTCTACCTCAGCGACCACACGGGCGCGGACTTCACCTACGAAGGTGACGTGCGGCTGGTCGACGGCGCCGCGGCGGCGCTCACGTTCCGGGCCGGCCCGCGGGCCGAACGGCACTACACGGCCAACGTCGACGCCGAGGCGGGCGTGGTGAAGCTGTGGCGGCCCGGACGCGACATCGCCACGTACAAGGCCCCGATCAAGGCGGGTCGGACCTACCACCTGAAGGTCGTGACCCAGGGGCGGAGCATCAAGGTCTACCTGGACGATCGCGCGGAGCCCGTCATCGACGCGAAGGACGACCAGTACGCGAGCGGCCGCTTCGGGCTCAACGTCTTCGACGGCACGGCGCAGTTCCAGAACATCCGGGTGAGCTGACCACGGCAGCTCAAGGCTCACGGGCGGCTCACGGGCGGTGAGGCGGCCCGCCACCTCCGCTAACCTGGCATCGAGTCCCCGGCCCACCGTGCCGAGGTCCCGGTGCCACGTTCGGGGTCACGGGCTCGGCCTCGTCACTTCCAGGACAGCAGGCGGTTCTTGAACTTCGGATGCTTGGTCTCCCAGTAACGCCAGCCCTCCACCCTTGAGGGGACGTTGGCGATGCCGGTGCCGACCTCGACGTGGCGGCACGTGCCGAGCACCCGCCAGGCCGACCAGCCGACGCGGTAGCCGAAGACGCGGTACCACATGTTGCCGTACTTGCCCTTGGAGATCTCCCGGGTGTACTCGTGCCCGGTGAAGACCATGTGCCGCTCCTCGAGGTGGGGAAGCCCCAGCTTGCGCAGGCTGCGGACGACGTCGCCGGCGGTGAAGTCGACCGTACGCTCGCGCTCGGTCTCGAGGAAGGCGAGCACCTCGTGCTCGCGCGTGACGGACACCGTCATCGAGCCGCCGGGGCCGTCGATGAAGCGCGTGCGCGGCACGAAGAAGTTGCGCGGCGACAGGCGCTTGACCCTGAAGAACGTGTGCGGGCTGCAACGACCGTGATGATCGCGATGCTTGTGCTTGTGCCTGTGCTTGTCGTCGTCGTCCGCCGCGAGCGCCGCCGGGGCCAGGGTGACCACCAGCGCCATGGTCAAGGTGCCGTGCACCGTTGACTTCGTCATACTCCGCAGCGAATGTCCCACTTTGGACTTAGCCGTTTTTCCTGCTCGGGGAATAAGCGTGAACATGTACCGTTCCTTTCGGAATGCGACCCGTGGCCGCGACTGTCGGCGGGCAAGCCAACGAGATCGGTACGATGCTTACAGTTGCCGCGAGCTGCTCCACAACGCCACGCCGAGCCCGAAGTCCCAGCACCGGGAAAGAACCGGTGAAAAAAAGCCAATATCGCCCCTTCAGCTTGTTCCGGGAACTCCATAACTCCCCGCCCAAGAGAAGTCGACATGACACGAAATAGCGGAGATTCGGCCCTTACAAACGGCCGGAATAACGCAGGAAGAAGGGCCGCGAGCACAGCTCGCGGCCCTGGGTGACGCTAGGCCGCCGTGGACAACATGTTGTGCGGGTCGAGCACGTACTTGCGGGCAGCACCCTCGTCGAACTCGTGGTATCCCTGCGGCGCCTGGTCCAGCGGGATAGGCGTGGCGTTGACCGCCTTCGCGATCTGCACGCGGTCGTGCAGGATCGCCGTCATCAGCTGGCGGTTGTACTTCATGACCGGGCACTGACCGGTGACGAAGCTGTGCGACTTGGCCCAGCCGAGACCGAACTGGATCGACAACGATCCGTGCTTGGCGGCCTCGTCGGGCGCTCCGGGGTCTCCGGTCACGTACAGGCCGGGGATGCCCAGCGCACCGCCCGCCCGCGTGAGGTCCATGAGCGAGTTGAGCACGGTGGCCGGGTGCTCCTCCTCCGACGCGCGCCCGTGGCCACGGGCCTCGAAGCCCACGGCGTCCACGGCGCAGTCGACCTCCGGCACGCCGAGGAGCTGCTCGATCTGGTCCCTCGGCTCGCCGGCCGACACGTCGACGGTCTCGCAGCCGAAGCTGCGCGCCTGCTGCAGACGCTCCTTGTTGAGGTCGCCCACGATCACCACGGCGGCTCCGAGCAGGAACCCCGACACGGCGGCGGCCAGACCCACCGGCCCCGCGCCGGCGATGTAGACGGTCGATCCCGGGCCCACGCCGGCGCTGACGCAGCCGTGGAAGCCGGTCGGGAAGATGTCGGAGAGCATGGCCAGATCGAGGATCTTGGCCATGGCCCGGTCCTTGTCCGGGAACTTGAGCAGGTTCCAGTCCGCGTAGGGAACCAGCGCGTACTCCGCCTGTCCTCCGACCCAGCCGCCCATGTCGACGTAGCCGTACGCGGATCCGGGACGGTCGGGGTTGACGTTCTCGCAGATGCCCGTCTTGCGCTCCTTGCAGTTGCGGCAGCGCCCGCAGGAGATGTTGAACGGCGCGGACACGAGGTCGCCGGTCTTGATGAACTCGACGTCCGGCCCGGTCTCGACGACCTCGCCGGTGATCTCATGCCCCAGCACGAGGCCGTGCGGCGCCGTGGTCCGGCCGCGGACCATGTGCTGGTCGCTGCCGCAGATGTTGGTCGCGACGGTCCTCAGTATCGCGGCGTGCGGCAGCTTGCGCCCCACGTTGGCCGGGTTGACCCCCGGACCGTCCTTGAGCTCGAACTCCGGGTAGTCGGTCTCGTGTACCTCGACCTTGCCTGGACCTTCGTAGACGACGGCTTTGTTGCCAGGCATGACGTTCCTTCCCTCGTGCAGTGGAGTGACGGTCTTCTCGGAGAGACGGCATCACCTCCAGCCGCCGCGGCCACGCCGCGACCTGCGGAATTCATACCTCAATGTCGCATTCTACCCGGCCTGGTGGGGCTCACCCAGGATCCGTACACCCCCGGTCCCGGCTAGGCGGGACGGCCGCGGTTTCCGCCGAACCGGCACACATGCCTTTTCCCACCGTCTGGGCTATGGTCGGCCTTATGACGGGACCGTGGAGAACACCACGAGGGCCCATCACGTTCGCCGGCGTGATGGGTCTGGTCCTGCTGTCCTTGTTGCTGGTCGGATCAACATACAACTGGCACGGCGGCCGTGCCTACCAACCCGGCCTGGGCGCCATGCAGACGTGGACACCCGAGGCGTGGGACGCGCAGTTGTCGAGCATGCCGCCGCAGACCGCGACCGGCGAGCGCCAGGTGCTGCCGCTGTGGCCGCCCCTGCGCGGTGAGCGCCGGCACGAGGCCGGGCTGCTCGCGAGGTTGCCCGCCGCCGGGCTCGATCCAGGCGGGATCCGCGATCCCCAGCAACTCGCGCACCGCACGGCCGGATCGCGCAGTCCGCCGCTGATCTAGCGCTCCTCTTCTCCTGCCGCTCGCGCGGTGCGAGGCCCGGTGGCACATGCCCGGTCCCCGTCCGTGAGCGCTGCCTTCGGCCACCCCCGGGGGTGCGCCGTTATCCGCAAGCAAGGAGCCGAACACTGTCATGGCCGACGTCAAATCAGTCCACACGCACCTGCAGCACTACGAGCGGCACCTGGCGCGGCTGGAGGAACTTCGTGAGCTGCTGCAGGAGCAGCTCACGGCCGCCCTGTCCCGCCCCCGACCGTCCGGCGCCACGGCCGATGCCCGCACGTCCGAGATCGAGACCGCACTCGACCGCATGGACAGGGGCATCTACGGAACGTGCCGGGGCTGCGGGACTTTCATCGCCTACGAACAGCTCCTGCGGATGCCGTACCGGAGCATCTGCGACCGGTGCGCGCTCCAGAGAGGACATCAGCATGACTGACACCAACGGAACGACTCACCTCAGCAGCGTGCAGGCCGAGACGCTGCGCCAGGAGCTCCAGGAGCAGCTGGCCAGGCGCAGCAACCAGCTGGCCGGTCTGCAGGCGGCGGCGAGCGAGGGCAGTGGTGCCGACGACACGTGGCAGGAACTGCTCGTCAACATCGCCGCCGCCGACCGCGCCATCGCCGAGCTCGGCCAGGCCCTCGAACGGCTGTCCGAGGGCACCTACGGGCGCTGCTCCCACTGCGAGACGGGCATCCCGTTCGAGCGGCTCAAGATCCGGCCGCTGGCGCGCTACTGCATCGGCTGCCAGCGCCGGCACGAAGCCGCCTGAGAGAGCCGGGAGGGCCGGGGCGTGATTTCCGGCCCTCCCGGCGCGACACGTCACAACGCGAGGATCTCCTCCAGCGGGTACGGCACCAGCCGGCTCTCCCGCTGGAACCGGCGGTAGAAGCCGGACATCACGATGGCCACCGGGCTGTGCCGGGTGAGGATCGCCGCGACCGTCTCCGGGACGCCTTCGGGCCGCTCCCCGTCGGCCCACCTGCGCATGAGGACGCCCCGCTCGTCCGCCGTGGCGGCGCCGTACAGCTCGGCCGCCAGCCAGTTCACCAGGTGTGTACGCGTGTACGCGCGGTCGTACGTGGCGTGCCGGCGGAAGAAGTCCGACTCCTCGCTCGACATCGTGAAGCGCGAGGAGATCGACAACCCGAAGTCGGCGAAGTAGAGCCGGCGCCCGTCGGTCAGGATGTTCTGGAAGTGGGCGTCGAAGTGCAGCAGGCCGTGGGCGTTCATGAACGAGACCCCCGACTCCAGCTCCCGCTCCACCAGCTCACAGGCCGAGCCGGCGGTCTCGCCCCCTGCCGCCACCGGCGCCTTGAGCCATTCGTGCAGGTCGTGCGGGAAGTGTTCGAGGAACAACACGAGACTCGCCCGGGAGCGGTGGAGCTCTTCGATGCGCTCCCGCACCTCAGGGCCGCCGCCCCAGAAGGCGACCGCCCGCTCCACGTCGGCCAGCTCCTCCGGCGGCGGATGCGGGCCGTCCGGCAGCACCCGCCAGTGGTACATCAGCGGGAAACCGGGGAACCGCCCGGCCAGCACCCAGTTCGTGGTCATGACGTGCACGGCCAGCTCCCGCCACGCACCGCCGCCCGGACCGCCGATGCCGCCGATGCCGTAGCGGCAGAAGGGCGGGAGCCCGAAGACGTTCGCGGTGGACCGGACGGTCTCCGGCAGCAGCTCCCGGTCGGTGAGAGGCACCTGTTTCACGAACACCGGCGTTCCTTCCACCTCCAGCAGCGCCGACCTCCCGCCGACGCCGGAGCCGAGCGGGACGGCCTCCTTCAGCAGTTCGCCCAGCTCGTGGTCGCCGTGGAAGGCGAGAGAGGTGGCCACGGCGCCGTAGGTCGTGTTGCGGGAGGTCTCTTCCATTCCGGGGACTCTAGCCAGGGGAGCGGGCGGACGGCCCCTCTCCCGCGCGACGTGGCCGGCGCGCGGCTCCTGCGTCGAGGACGCTCAGGATCGGTGAGCGCGCATGTCCAGGTAGAGGTGCGAACGGTGCACGCGCCGCGTCCGCAGCAACCTCGCGAGGTCGGCGGAGGTCTGGTGGCTGAGCTGCCAGTGGAAGTAGTTCACGTACTCGGCCACCGCCATCAGGTAGAACAGGACGCCCGGCACCGATTCGAGCCCCACCTCCCCGCGCGCCGCGAACACCGCCAGCACGACGAACCCGGCGACCAGGGCTGTCTCGCACAACCGGCGCAACCACCAGAAGGCGGCGATCATCGGCGGTACCGGCAGCCGGGCGCGCAACTGCCGCACCTTGATCGCCCAGTACGCGCCCCCGATCAGCAGATGCACGGCCACCAGGACGAACCCCGTCACGTTGACGGTGTTGAGCGGCGCGGGCAGGACCACGAACGCCACCAGGCCGAAGATCACGATGTTCACCGGTTCGAGCACCGCGAGGTTGCGCATGCGTCGTACGAGCGTGGTGCGGGGGCTGTTCCTGGGGGTCATCCTTGAGAGGATGCCTCACGCCTTCCCGCGGCGCATCACCGGCCCGGCTCTTCAGCGGTCTCGGGCCGGCTCGACCAGCGGCGTGTCCACCAGGTGCTCGATGAGGAACCAGGTCTGCAGCTCTCCCGTGCGGATGACGTCGGAGACCAGCAGGTCGTTGGTGCCGTCGTCGCCCATCTCGGCGGTGCGGGCGGCCGCGTCGTGCGCCGCCACCAGGATCGCCTCGTGCGCCTCGATCAGCCGCGACAACATGGCGGGCACCTCCTCCGCGCCGTCCGGCGGGCGCTGGATGACGGTGATCTCGGCGACGTGCCTGGGGTCGCCGACCGCCACGCCGCCGAGGGTCTGCACCCGCTCGGCGAGCGAGTCGATGATCTCGAGCTGCTCCGCGGCGTGCTTGTCGAGCAGCAGGTGGAGCTGGTAGAAGGTGGGGCCGCGCATCAGCCAGTGGTGCTTCTTGTACAGGCTGTAGAGGATCTGCGTGTCCGCGAGCACCTGGTTGAGGCGCTGGCAGGAGTACATCCGCGCTTCGTACGTGAGCCCGAGCGGGAACATGCGGACCGTGCCGAACTCCTGGATCTCAACGCCGTCCTGGTGAATCCACGGCTGGCTGGAGCCTTTCTTGCGGGGCTTGGTGGTGCGTCTGGTGGTGGGCACGGGCCGTTCCTTCCTCTGCGGATCGCGTCGGAGCGAACATTCCCCTTGACCAGGGCACATGAGCACCACGTCGGTCCATCAATCGGAAAAGACCCGCGCGTGGCTACAGCAGGTCGCCCGCGCCCGAGCTGGTGAGCTCCGCGAACGCGTCGTCGACGGACGGCACCAGGTCGAGGGCGCCCAGTTGCAGGCGCAGCGCCGCGTCGCCACCCGCGACGAGCATGCGTCCGCCCGACGCCCGTGCGTGCCGGTCGGCCGAGCGCAGCGTCTCGCGGCCGGAGTCGTCGGTCTCGGTGAGCCCCTCGACGTTCACGATGAACAGCGGCGGGATCCGGGCGACCAGCACCTTGACGAGATATTGCTGGAGGACGAGCGACGCCACTCCGGCGAGGCGGCCCTTCAGGTGCAGGAGCGCGATGCGCCCGTGACGGTCGAACCCGATGTCGAAGTCCGGATGAGCCCCGTAGGCGCCGGGTTCCATCGGGTTCATGGCATCCGTCCAGGTGGGGGGACCGTGTTGTGCGAGCCCACCCTAGCAGTCCGTCGCCTTCCGCAACGGAGGGTGTCCGTATTCCGGCCTCGCTTCTCGCGCCTTTTCGGCATGCCGCTTGAACGGTCCCCGCGGGCGCCGCGTATCCCGTAGTGACCC
This sequence comes from Nonomuraea longispora, assembly GCF_004348345.1. Classification (GTDB taxonomy): domain Bacteria; phylum Actinomycetota; class Actinomycetes; order Streptosporangiales; family Streptosporangiaceae; genus Nonomuraea; species Nonomuraea longispora. The sequence continues at coordinate 26,406 of NZ_SMJZ01000036.1, read as the reverse complement.
GGCACCGCCCAGCCAGGGCCGAGCCCGAAGCCAGAGGGGATGACGGCACATGCGACTTCGACGCTGCCGTCCGGTTATCGTCGTCTGCTGTCTCGCGGGGATGGTCCCGCTCGGCGCGTGCGCCCCGTCGTTTCCCGCCCAGAGTGCGGGCCTGCCCGATGTCGCCACCGTGCGGACCACCGCCCCGCTGCCGGTGGACACGGAGTTCCCGGAGGTGACGCAGGACGCCTCCGGGACGCCCACGGAGGATCAGGGCTCCGGCACGTGGCTCACCAAGTGGGGACCGCTGTCGGAAGCGGACCGGTCGCTGATCCAGAAGGTACGGCTGGCCACCCTGTGGGAGATGACCATCGCCCAGGAGGCCGTCCAGAAGGCGAGCACGGCCAAGGTCCGCGAGATCAGCAAGGAGATCGCGTCGCAGCACCACGATCTCGACGTGGAGGCACGCGACCTCGCGACCAAGCTGAACGTGGAGCTGCCCGTCAGGCCCACCGACGACCAGCAGAACTGGATGTCCGACATTTCCGGACGTACGGGGATCGCCTACGACACCACGTACGTGAAGTGGCTGCGCCTGGCGCACGGCCAGATCTTCGGCCTCATCGGCACGGTCCGAGGCAGCACACAGAACACCCTGGTCAGGAAGTTCTCCGAGCAGTGCAACGCCGCCGTGCTCAACCATCAGCGTCTGCTCGAAAGCACCGGGCTGACCACACCGGAGAGTTTCCCGACCCCCAGCACCTGAGGGCGGGCGCCTTTCATGGCGACCCCCTCATGGGCGACATGATCGGGCGGCCGTGCGGCACCAGGCCCAGCGAGATGGACAGCTGACGCGCCGTCTCGCCGACCGCGGCGCCGATCTCGTGCAGCCGGGCCGCCGGATGCGTCCTCGCGACCGACACGCTGATCGCCGCCGTGATCAGCCCCCGATGGTCGCGTACGGGCGCCGACACCCCGGCCGTGCTGTCTTCCAGCTCGACGTCCGTCACGGCGTAGCCGCACGAGCGCACGTGAGCGAGGTCGGCCAGCCACTCCTCCGTGCCGCCGACCGCCGATTCGAGCCCGGAGGGCAGGGTGGTGGCGCTCAGCAGGTCGCGTACGCGCTGCTCGTCCCAGTCGGCGACCAGGGAGCGGCCGGCGGCGGCCATGAGCAGCGGCACGGAGATGCCCTCCCAGACGCGGTGATAGATCCGCGACGACGGCACCGACATGAGCGTCAGCACCAGGTTGCCGCGCAGCACGCACAGGTAGGCGTCCTCGTCGAAGGTGGTGGTCAGCCCCCGCAGGTAGGGGGCGGCGACCTGGACGAGCCGGGCGTGCTGGGTGCGCGCCGCCAGGGCGAACAGCCGCCACCCGAGGCGGTAGCGCCGGGTGACCGGATCGCGCTCGACCATGCCTTCGAGCTCCAGAGCCCGCAGCGCCCTGGACACCTGGCTTTTCTCCCGCCCCAGCCGCTGCGCGATCCAGGTGACACCGAACCCGTCAGCATCGCGATCATCGCCGTGACCTGCGAGCAGTTCGAGAATCTCCATATCCCGGCGTAGGCCTGCCGAGGGCACGGTCGGCTTGTCCGTCATCCCTGTCCGTTCATAACAGAACCATTGCACTACTGTTGCGCTAGTTGCACCTAGTTTTGCGCTCACCGCAACTAATCGCATACGTTTGCGAACCCATGCAAGCGTAAAGGAAGCCGGTACCCCCATGAACTTCAGCGAGTACGTGCTCTCACGCTGGGACACCCTCTCGCTGGCCGCGACCGAGCACGCCGTCGTCGTGGGAATCGCCATCGCGATCGCCACCGTGTTCGGCGTCGGCATCGGGCTCCTCGCCTACGACGCCCCCAAGGTGCGCAGCACCTCCGTGGCGATCTCCGCCGGGATCCTGACGGTCCCGTCACTCGCGCTGCTCACCCTCCTCATCCCCATCTTCGGGCTGGGCTGGGGCTCCACGCTGGTCTCGCTGACCGCGTACGCGTTCCTGCCGATCATCCGCAACACCGTCACCGGGCTGCGCGGCCTCGACGCGGCCACCGTCGAGGCGGGCCGCGGGATGGGCCTGAGCCGCGTACGGCTGCTGCTGCGGGTGCAGCTTCCGCTGGCCTGGCCGCTGATCCTGACCGGCGTGCGCATCTCGGCGCAGATGCTGATCGGGATCGCCGCCATCGCCGCCGTCGTCGACGGCCCCGGCCTGGGCACGCAGATCTTCGAGGGCCTGTCCCGGCTCGGCTCGGTGAACTCCCTGAACGCCACCCTCGCGGGAACGCTGGGGATCGTGGTCATCGCCATCCTGTTCGACCTGTTCTTCTTCGCCGTTCGCTACATCACCACCCCAAGGGGGCTTCGTGTTCGACCGTGACACCGAAGGCGTGCGCATCGAGCTGCGCTCGCTGACCAAGCACTATCCGGGCCAGCCTGCCCCAGCGGTCGACAACGTCACCCTCGACATCCCGGCCGGCGAGCTGGTCGTGTTCGTCGGCCCGTCGGGCTGCGGCAAGACGACCACTATGAAGATGATCAACCGCCTGGTCGAGCCGACGTCCGGCGAGATCCTCATCGGCGGCCAGGACGTGCTGAGCCTCGACCCCGACCAGCTGCGCCGCCACATCGGGTACGCCATCCAGCAGGTCGGCCTGTTCCCCCACCAGACCATCGCGCAGAACATCGGCCTGGTCCCCAACCTGCTCGGCTGGCCGGCCGACCGGATCTCCGCCCGAGTGGACGAACTGCTGTCCCTGGTGAACCTCGAACCGTCGGCCTTCCGCGACCGCTACCCTCGCCAGCTCTCCGGAGGTCAGCAGCAGCGTGTGGGCGTGGCCAGGGCGCTGGCCGCCGACCCGCCCGTGATGCTCATGGACGAGCCGTTCGGCGCCACCGACCCGATCACGCGCGAGCACCTGCAGAACGAGTTCGTCAAACTGCAGAAGCAGCTGCGCAAGACGATCATCTTCGTCACGCACGACTTCGAGGAGGCCATCAAGCTCGGCGACCGCATCGCCGTGCTGCGCGAGGGCTCGCACATCGCGCAGTACGACACACCGGCCGCCATCCTCGCCGACCCCGCCGACGAGTACGTCGCGAGCTTCATCGGGCAGGACGCCACGCTCAAGCGGCTGGCGCTGATGCGCGTGTCGGAGGTGTCGGCCACCGGCTCGCCGGCCGGTTCCGGGCTGCCGCAGGTGTCCGCCGACGCCAGCCTTCGCGAGGCGCTGGACATCATGATCGCCCACGGTGCGGACCGCTGCGCCACGCCGTCCGGAGTGCTCACGTACGCCGCCCTGTGCGAGGCCGTGGGCACCCGGGCCGGCGAGCAGGAGGACGTGGTGTCCAGTGAGCGCTGAGACCCTGGCCGTCGGGCACTCCCGCACGAGCGGCCGTACGGTGGGCGCGCGACACCTCATCACGCCCGTCACCATCTGCGCCGTGCTGGTCGCCCTCTACGCCTGGGTCGGGACGCTGGAACTCGACTCGATCGAGCAGCGCAGCCTCAACCAGGCGGTGATCCTGACCAAGGCCGTCGAGCACATCCAGATGACCGTGGCCGCCACCACGCTGGTAGTGATCATCGCGATCCCGCTCGGCATCGCCGCCTCGCGCTCCAGGAACCGGCTGATCACGCCCGTCATCCTCACCGTGGGCAACCTGGGCCAGGCCGTCCCCTCCATCGGCCTGCTCGTGCTGGCCACGTTCCTCATGGGCGTCGGCTTCCAGACCGCGCTGGTCGGGCTCGTCGCGTACGCCGTGCTGCCCGTCCTGCGCAACACCATGGTCGGGGTCCAGCAGGTCGATCCGGCGCTCATCGAGGCCGCCCGCGGCATGGGCATGACCAGGGGCCAGATCCTGCGCCGGGTCGAGCTCAAGCTGGCCGTGCCCGCCATCCTGGCCGGCCTGCGCACCGCGCTCGTGCTCACCGTGGGCGTCGCCACGCTCGGCGCCTTCGTCGCGGCCGGCGGCTTCGGCGAGCTGATCGTCAACGGCCTCAAGCTCAACCGCATGCCCGTGACCATCGTCGGAGGCGTGCTCACCGCGTGCATCGCCTTCTTCATCGACTGGCTCGGCGGGCTCGCCGAGGACCTGCTCAAGCCACGCGGCATGTGACCACGCTTTTCGGCAATGACCCGATCACATAGCAAGAAGGTGCTTCCATGTTCTCCCGCCCGTTCCGACAGACGTTCACCCTGCTCGCAGCCGCAGCCCTCTCGATCACGACCCTGAGCGCCTGCGGCTCCTCCGACGCCGTCGAAGCCGGCAGCGCGGGCGACGAGCTCCAGGGGACCAAGTACATCATCGGCTCCAAGGACTTCACCGAGAACATCGTGCTCGGCAAGCTCGCCGTGCACCTGCTCAAGGCGCACGGGGCCGAGGTCGTCGACAAGACCAACCTCGGCGGTACGGTGGCGAACCGCAAGGCCCTGGAGTCCAAAGAGATCGACATGTACTGGGACTACTCCGGCACAGGGTGGATCGAGTTCCTGAAGAACACCGAGCCGATCCAGGACTCCGCCGAGCAGTTCAAGGCCACCGCCGAGGCCGACCTGGAGAAGAACAAGATCCGCTGGATCGGTCCGACCCCGCTGAACAACACCTACGCCCTGGCCATCCGCTCCGAGAAGGCCACGGAGCTGGGCGTCAAGACGGTCTCCGACGTGGCCGAACTGGCCAGGACCAGCCCCAAGGACGTCACGATCTGCATCGAGACGGAGTTCTCGACCCGTGACGACGGGCTGCCCGGCCTGAGCAAGGCGTACGACATGAACATCCCGAAGAACAACATCTCCCTGCTCGACACCGGCGTCGTCTACACCGAGACCGACAAGGGCGAGACCTGCAACTTCGGCGAGGTGTTCACCACCGACGGCCGCATCGCCGCCCTCGACCTCACGGTGCTGGAGGACGACAAGAAGTTCTTCCCGATCTACAACGCCGCCATGACCCTGAGGGACGAGACCTACCAGAAGAGCCCCGCCGTCGAGAAGGTGCTGCAGCCCCTGATCGCCAAGCTGGACGACACGACCATGCAGGAGCTCAACGCGCAGGTCGACGTCGAGGGCATGGAGCCGGGCAAGGTCGCCTCCGACTGGCTGGGCAAGCAGGGCTTCCTCGGCAGCGACGGGGCCGCCTGACCGCCTGACCGCCTGGTCCCCTGAACGCTGACCGCCTGGCCGGGGCGGGCCGCCACCGTGCGGCCCGCCCCGGTCGTCGCCGTCACCCCGTCGTCGCGGTCACCCTGGGTCGCCGTCGTCGCGGCTCCCGGCCCTCCGCCCAGGCGCGTACGCGCCGGACCGGCCGCTCAGGCGTCGGGCCAGCCGAGAGGGTGGGTGCCGGCTTCCGCCGACTCGCCGCCCGCCTCGTTGAAGGCGGTCATCGCCGAAATCAGCGCCCGGCGCTCCACCGGTGACATCCGGGAGACGATCGCCGCGATCTCGTCCCTGCGGCGGGCGGTCACCTGGTCCACGATGCGCCTGCCCTCGTCGGTCAGGCGCATCAGGCTCTCCCGCCGGTTCAGCGGGTTGACCTCGCGGAGCACCAGCCCCGCGGCGGCGAGCCTGTCGGCCATGCGCATGGCCGTGGACGAATTGACGTCGAGCAGCTCCGCCATGGTGACGAGCTTGGTCTCGCCGTGCCCTGAGAGCACCACGAGCATCCGGAACTGCGGCAACGTCACCCGGTCGGCGACGGCGCCGAGCGAGCGAGCCGCGATCGCGACCAGCAGCCGCGAACCCGCCAGCACCGCCGAGATGACAGCATCCCGGTCCTCACCGTTCATCTGGGCGGATTGACGCTCTGGCATAGAACTGTTCTACACGGTCGGGGACGGGCGTCCACATGGCGACCCGGCCTACGATGCCGTTCCTCCGCAGGTCGGAAGATCGCGGAGACCGGCCGGACGTCCGTGCCGCTCTCCCCGCGCGCCGCCGGGGCCGCCTCGGCGACCGGCGCGGCCCGTGTGCGAAGGTGATCCCGGGAACTCCGCGCGCCGTGACAGCGGAGTCACTAATGTTGCATACTGCAAGAATGTGGAGAGCCACGTTGGGAGTCCCTCAGGTGCTTGTACCCCCTCTCCAGGTCGGCCGTTACCGTCATGCCCTGGAGACGGCCTGAGATCATGGCGATGTCCAGAGACGAGCGGCGAGCGCTCGCGCAGATCGAAAAGCAGCTGGCGCACGAGGACCCCGTGCTCGACAAGCTCCTGGCGGGGCCGCGCGGCAGGGGCGGCGAGCCTGACCCGCCCCGCGGGCTCGACGCCCTGAGCACCCAGGCGGTCGTGTTGTGGGCGCTGGCCGCGGCGACCAGCGTCGTCCTGGTGCTCGCGGTGGCCATCCTGCTGTCCTACCAGGACTTCTCGGGCACGCTGCGACCCTCCCCGACCGCGATCCCGTTCAACGGCCCCTTCCCCGGCCCCGGCGCCACCGAGCTCAACGACCAGATGAGCTGACGGCGCCGCTAGGGAGCGGCGGTGGAGGCGCGTTCGACCAGGTCGGGTTGGAAGACGACCTGGCGATGCTCGTGAGCGTGGCCGGCGGGCTGGTTCGCCTCCTCGAGCAACATCAGCGCGGCGGTGTGGCCGAGCTCCTCGCGCGGTTGCCGGATCGACGACAGCGGCACGGCCGCGGCGGCGGCGAAGTCGATGTCGTCATAGCCGAGGATCGCCACGTCGGCCGGCACCCGCAGGCCCCGCTGGGTCATCTCCTGCAACGCCCCGATCGCGACCAGGTCGTTGGCGCAGAAGAGCGCGGTGGGGCGCTCGGCGGGAGGCAGCCCGGCGAGCTCCGCGCCGGCGACGCGCCCGGTGGCCACCGTCAGGTCGGGCAGCGGGATGACGGTCAGCACGTCGGAGGGGTCCAGCTCACCGGCCAGGCCGTCGCGCCGCTCCCGCACCTGGCGCACGCTGAACGGCCCGCCGGCGAAGGCGATGCGGCGGTGCCCCCGCTCGCGCAGGTGCCGGCCGGCCAGGCGCCCGCCGAGCACGTCGTCCACCGCCACGGCACAACCGCGGCTGTGCGGGGCCGAGCTGTCGAAGCGCACCACCGGGATGCCGCGGGAGACGAGCCGGCTCAGCCGCTCCTCCTCGCCGCTGTCGTTGACCGGCGTGATGAGCACGCCCAGGGGACGCTGCTCCTCGAACGTCTCCAGCAGCCCGGCCTCGCGGGAGGCGTCCTTGTTGCTGTTGAAGACCATGACGTTGACGTCGAGGGGCTGCGCCGCGGTCTCCACGCCGCGCAGCACGTCGATGAAGAAGGGGTTGGCCAGATCGAGGGCGACCACGCCGATGGTGCGGCTGCGGCCGGCCCGTAACTGCCGGGCGGAGCCGTTGCGGACGTAGCCGAGCGTGGCGATCGCCGCCTGCACCCGCAGCCGCGTCTGGGGGGCCACCATCTCGGGCCGGTTGAGCACGTTGCTCACGGTGCCGACGGAGACCCCGGCAAGCCGGGCGACCTCTTTGATGCTCGACATCGTTCCTCGTGTCCGGTGGTCACCGCTGATCCTACCGCCTCTTCGCACGGTTGTTCCCGAACGCGCGGGTTCCTGCGTGGGCATGCCCTTTGTGGGTAGTGGGGCGGGCACTCGTACCTGTGGGGAGGGCGGATGCGCTCATCCATCAGTCTCGGCCGGATCGGGGGGATCCCGGTCGGGCTCAACGTCAGCGTGCTGGTCATCGTGGTGATCCTGCTCGTCGGGCTGGCCTTCGGCCGGTTCCCCGTGGTCTTCCCCGGCTCGTCCCCCGTGGTGTACCTGCTGGCGGGGCTGGTCACGGCGGTGTTGTTCCTGGCCTCGCTGCTGGCCCACGAGATCTCCCACGCGCTGGTGGCCAAGCGCCACGGCATCGACGTGGCGCGTATCACGCTGTGGCTGCTCGGAGGGGTGGCGGAACTGCGCGGCGAGCCGCGTACGCCGGGGGCCGACCTGAGGATCGCGGTGGTGGGGCCGCTCACCAGCATCGCGTGCGGCGTGTTCTTCGGGGCCGTCGCGCTGCTGACCGCCGCCGCGGGCGGGGCGCCGCTGCTGGTCGGAATGTTCACCTACCTGGCGGGGGTCAACGTGATCCTGGCCGTGTTCAACCTGATCCCGGCCGCGCCGCTGGACGGCGGGCGGGTGCTGCGTGCCGCTCTGTGGTCGCGGTGGGGCGATCGTACGCGGGCCGCGGTGGCCGCCGCCCGCGCAGGCCGGGTCTTCGGCTACATTCTCATCGCGCTGGGCTTCCTCCAGGTCGTCACCGGCAGCGGGTTCGAAGGGCTGTGGCTGGCGCTGATCGGCCTGTTCCTCGTCAGCGCCGCCAGTGCCGAGGAGCAGCAGGCGCAGCTCGGCTCGTCGCTGCACGGCGTCAGGATCGGGGACGTCATGGCGGACCGGCTCGTCGTCGCCCATCCGGACGAGACCGTGGCCGAACTGGTCGACCGGGTCGTCCTGCGCGAGCGCCTGTCCACGTATCCGCTGGTGGACCACGACATGCGCTTCCTCGGGCTGGTCACGCTCAACCGCATCCGCCGGGTGCCGCCGGACGCGCGGACGGCGACGCGGCTGCGCGACATCGCCTGCCCTTCCGACGAGGTGCCCACCGCCCGGCCGGACGAGACACTGATCGACGTGCTCGGCAGGATGGGGGGCTGCGCCGACGGCCGGGCCGTGGTGCTCGACCCGCACGGGCGGCTGATCGGGCTGCTCACGCCCAGCGACATCAGCCGCGTGATCCAGACCGCCGGGCTGCGCGCGAGCGACCCGTACCACGGGCCCCGGGGCGCCGACCTGACGACGCATCACCCTGACCGGCCCCTGGACCGCTCCGGCCGGTGACCCGATGCGGACACGCCTGCCGCCGCGTCAACCGTGCCCATCACCACGCACGATCTCCGGACCCCCGCTGGAGCTCAGCACCTCGGGCCGCAACCTGCGCTTCCACGAGATGTACTGGTCGAACAGCGCCTTTCGGGTGTACGCCTCGGCACTGCCACGCAGTCTCGCGCGAGATCAGGCCTGGCGCCACTCCGCGACGCGGCCCGGCTCGTGCAGTGTGAGATCCGGCGCCGCTTCCAGCGCCTTCTCCTCTCCACCGGGCGTGTACGTGACGATCAGCCGCAACGGCCGCCAGGTGGTGTTGTACGTCGAGTGGTAGACGCCCGCGGGGATGTGCACGGTGTCGCCTTCCCTGATGGCGAACTCCTCGCCGTCGTCCACCATCTGGCGGCCCTCGCCTGAGATGACGTAGATGATCTCCTCGGCGGCGGGGTGGTTGTGGCGGGCGTGCCCGCGGCCGGGGTTGACGATGACCTCGCCCAGGGTGCTGCTCGCCCCCTCGACGGCCGACGGGGTGACGAACCACTTGATCGACCCCCAGTCGAACGCCATCGTCGGCACGTTGTCGGGGCTGACGTGCATGTCGGTTCCTCGCTCTCAGAACGTGAGTGACTTGAAGGCCCGGACCTGCTCGGTGATGGCGCGCTCGGTGGGCAACCGCTCGACGGACGAGGCGCCGAAGAAGCCGACCACGCCCTTCGTGCGCGACAATACGTACGCGGCGTCGCCGGGCTCGGCGATCGGCCCGCCGTGGCAGAGCACGAGCACGTCGGGCCGGACGGCGACGGCCGCGTCACGCATGGCCTGCACCCGTTCGGCGGCCTCGTCGAGGGTGAGCGCGGTGCCGGCGCCGATGCTGCCCTTGGTGGTCAGCCCCACGTGCGGCACGAGCACGTCGGCGCCCGCCTCGGCCATGGCCCGCGCCTGGCCCTCGTCGAAGACGTAGGGGGCGGTGACGAGGTCGCGTTCGCGGGCCTGCCGCACCATCTGCACCTCCAGCTCGTAGCCCATGCCGGTCTCCTCCAGGTTCTGGCGGAAGGTGCCGTCGTACAGGCCCACGGTCGGGAAGTTCTGCACGCCCGCGAACCCCATCGCCTTGAGCTGGTCGAGGAAGAGCGGCATGACGCGGAACGGGTCGGTGCCGCACACCCCGGCCAGCACCGGCGTGTCGCGGACGACCGGCAGTACCTCGGAGGCCATCTCGACGACGATCTGGTTGGCGTCGCCGTACGGCAGCAGCCCGGCCAGCGAGCCGCGCCCGGCCATGCGGTAGCGGCCCGAGTTGTAGATGATGATCAGGTCGACGCCGCCGGCCTCGGCGCACTTGGCCGACAGGCCGGTGCCGGCTCCCGCGCCGACGACGGGCCGCCCGTCCGCGACCGTGCCGCGGAGCCTGTCAAGGACGTCCTGCCTGTTCACGTGGCACCTCCAGTGATCATGCGATGCAGCCGCTCCGCCATGGCGCGGCCGAAGGCGGGGTCGTTGATGTGCAGATCGAGCTCCTCGACGGGGACGCCGGAGCCGCGCAGCCCCTCGGCCATGGTCTCGAAGCAGGCCTCGTCGGCCTTCGGGTCGGCGAAGGGGCCACCGGGCGCGTCGAGGGCGGACACGCCCCTGCGGGGCACGAACAGCACGGCCGGCCCGCTCGCGTCGCGCAGCTTGGCGGCCACCCGGCGGCCCAGCTCGCCCATCTCGCCCGCCGTGGTGCGCATCAGCGTCACGGTGGGGTTGTGCACGTACAGCAGGCGGTCGCCGAACTCGGCGGGCACGCTGTCGCGGGGCCCGAAGTTGACCATGTCGAGCGCGCCTGGCGCGACCACCTGCGGCACGCCGTGCGCACCGGCGGCGGTGAGCCGGTCGGGCCCCGCGGACAGGACGCCGCCCACGAGGTCGTCGGCGAGCTCGGTGGTGGTCAGGTCGAGCACGCCTGCCAGCATCCGGCTCGCCGCGAGCCCTTCGAGCGCGCGCCCGCCGGCGCCGGTCGCGTGGAATACCAGCACCTCGTAGCCGAGCCCGGCGAGCCGCTCGCGCGCGGCGTCGACGGCAGGTGTGGTCACGCCGAACATCGACGCGCCGATCAGCGGCCGGTCGGAGCCGCCCGAGGTCAGCTCGGCCTTGGCGAGCCGGTGCGAACGGGCCATGCCCGCCGCCGCGGCGGCGGCGTTGCCGAGGATCGCGCGGGAGAGCCGGTTGATGCCGGCGATGTCGACCACGCTGTACATCATCGTGACGTCCTTCGCCCCGACGTACGGCGAGACGTCCCCGGCGGCCATCGTCGACACGATCAGCTTGGGCAGCCCGATGGGCAGGTCGCGCACGGCGCGCGCGGCGATCGAGGAGCCGCCGCTGCCGCCCAGCGCCAGCACGGCGTCGGCGCGGCCGTCGGCGTGCAGCCTGGCGAGGATCCCGGCCGCGCCCTCTCCCATGGTGGTCACGGCGGCCCCCCGGTCGCCGGCGGCGCGCAGCTCCCGCAGGTCGCCTCCTCCCGCCTCGGCGACCTGCTCGTTGGAGACGTCGGCGAGCAGCGTCTGGCCGGGAACGCCGACGCCGACGTCCACCACCACCACGTCGCTGCCCAGCTCCACGAGCCGGTTGCGCAGCCACGCGTACTCCTCGCCCTTGGTGTCGAGTGTGCCGATCAGCACGACGGACGGCATGTCCTGCCACACCCCTCTGTTCGGAGACCTCCTGGATGTGCCCGGTCCGGCGGCCTTCCACGCCTGGCCCCGCCCATCCCCCGGCGGGGCTGGTCAGCGGGCCGATCCTGGCGGGAGGCTGTTCCCATGGGTGACGCACTGCTCTCGTAGGCCTCGGGCGTGTCCGGTGTTCCGCTGCTGGGCGAGACGATCGGGGAGAACCTCGGGCGCGCGATGTCCCGCTTCGGCGGGCACGAGGCGCTGGTGGACGTGGCCGCCGGGCGCCGCTGGACCTACCCTGCGGGCGGGGACGTGCCCGAGCCACCGGCGCCCGCCCGATAAGCGGTTGCCCGCGCCATGCGGGTTCGGGCTACCTTGTGCGAGATCGCCCCGGACCTTCAGGAGCACCCATGGCCTACGAGCAGGCGGCCGGCTATGCCGACGTCTTCAAGCACTTCGCCGTCGACGATGCGGACAGGCCGGAGCAGTCCTGCTATCCGTACGCTCCCGTCTTCCCCGTCCGGCTCAACGGCGGCAAGTCGGTGATCAAGCGGACCACGGGCCCCGCGACGGCCGCGGACGCGATCGCCCGGTGGGTGGAGGCGCTGGCCGGGCAGGGCGTCGGCGTGGTCACCCCGCTCCCCCTGCCCGTGGACAACCCGGCCCGGGTCGGCGATCGGTTCTGGGTGGCCTACCCGTGGGTCGGCGGTCGCCCGTACACCGGCTCCGCGCACGACGTGGCCGCCGCGGGCGATCTCCTGGGACGCATCCACGCCGCCCGGCCCGCCGTGGACGGCATGCCGGAGTTCGGCTGGCCCGACCATGACGCGGCCTCGGTCGAGGAGGACGTCACCGGGCTGCGGCAGGTGCTGGGCGAGCACGCGCCCGACCTGCGCGACGAGGTGATGGCGCGCATGGAGCCGTGGCTGGAGTCGTTCATGGCGCGTACACTGCCGCCGGTGCGGGACGGCGGGCTCCCGCGGGCCGCGGTGTCGATGGACTTCAAGGCGAACAACCTGGTGTACGCCGGCGGCGCACCCGTACTGGTCGACCCCGACAACGCCGAGTGCGCGCCGCGCGTGCTCGACCTGGCGCTGGCCGCGCTGCTGTTCCACAACGAGATGGCCACCGCCCCGCCCCGGCTCTTCACGGCCGGTGAGTGGTCGGCCTTCTCCTCGGCGTACCGGCGCCACGTCCGGCTCACCGAGGCCGAGCTGGCCGTGTGGCCGGTGGCCGTGCGCTACATGCTCCTGGAGTGGGGGGTGTGGACGTTGGTTGACGCCGACGAGTGGAACGACCCGGACAACCCCCGCCAACGCGGCTTCCTGCGCGATCTCGCCACGGTGGACGCGGACCGGTTCCCACTGCGCTGACCGTCCTGGACCTGTGCGGGGGCACCGGAGCGCGACGTCGCACAGGGCGCGGGCGCGTTCCTCCCCGCGCGCCGGGATGTCCGGGGCGTCAGGCGGGCCGGCGCCGTGACCTGCCGGGTTCCCGTCGCGGCTGGAACGGGTAGGGGCAAGACGGGCTCGCGAATCACCGTGAACGGCGTCATCGGGGGAAGTCGCAATGGACGGTGTCTACGGGCGGCGGGTGAGTGGTCTGACCTTCGAGGTGCTGGAGCCGGCGCCCGTGGGGGTCGCGGTGACCCGTGGTCCCGACCACCGGCTGCTGTACACGAATGAGACGTACCGGTCGTTGTTCGGTGAGCGGCCGATCGGGTCGCCGCTGAGGGACGCCTTCCCCCGCGTGGCCCAGGAGGACTACGTCCGCATCTTCGACCAGGTGCTGCGAACGGGCAGGCCGGTCGTCCGCACCGACGCCCCCGGGGGTGAGGCCGCGGAGGACCGCGAGCGCTTCTTCACCTTCAGCCTCTCGCGGATCGCCTTCGATGACGGCACGTACGGCGTCCTCGCGGTCTTCCTGGACGTCACCGACCAGGTCACCGTGGCGCAGCGGCTGCAGGCGGTGGCCGACGAGCGCCGCCGCATCCTGCGGCGATACCAGAGCCTGGTCCGGGTGAGCGCCCAGATCGTCTGGGTGGCCGACCCGGGCGGCCTGGCGACCGAGCCGAGTCCGGGATGGGAGCGGGTGACCGGCCAGTCGTGGGACGACTTCCGCGACGACGGCTGGATGAACGCCGTGCACCCGGACGACCGGGCCTCCACGCAGTCGTCGTGGAACCGCGCGATCAAGGAGGTCTCCGAGGTGTGGAAGCACGTCTACCGGCTCCGCACGGTCGACGGCACGTACCGGCATTTCCAGGCGCGTGCCGTGCCGATCCAGGAGGACGGCCACCTGGTGGAGTGGGTGGGCACCTGCACCGACATCGAGCAGCAGTGGCAGGAGCAGCGGCGCCAGCGACTGCTCGACTCCGCCGCGGCGGCGACGGCCGACCGGACGAACCTGGAGGGCATGCTCGGCGCGCTGGCGAACGTCATCGTGCCCGACCTGGCCGACGGGTGCAGCGTGCACCTGGTGATCGATCTGGCCGACGGGCTGGCGCGAGGAGGCGACTTCGTGGTCGAGCGCATCGCCACCGCGGCCCGTGCCGGGCTGCCCAGGCTTCCTCCGTTCAGCGAGGAACGCCTGGCCTCCGACAGCGGGTTCGCCGCCGTGGTACGCCGGCGGCGCCCCTTCCGTACGACGTTCGCCCCCGGATCGGAGCTGGGCGATCTCGTACCGGTGGGCACGCGCACGTGGCTGGAGGCCACCGAGGCCAACAGCCTCGCCTTCCTGCCCGTCGTGATCGACGGCACGCTGGCGGCGGTGGTCACGGTGGCGGCCTGCGGTGACCGCGCGCCGGTCAGCCAGAGCACCGTCGCCATGCTCCGCGAGGTGATCGAGCAGGCCCATGACAGCCTGAGCAGCGCGATGCGGTTCCAGCGCACGCACAAGATCGCGGTGGCGCTGCAGCACAGCCTGCTGGCGCAGCCGCCGCGGGTGCCCGGCATGCAGATCGCCGCGCGCTACCGCGCCAGCCCCGCCGCCGCCGACGTGGGCGGCGACTGGTACGACTCGTTCGTGCTGCCCGACGGCGCCACTGTGCTCGCCATCGGCGACGTCGCGGGCCACGACCTGCGCGCCGCGGTCGCCATGGGCCAGCTGCGCAACATGCTCAGAGGGCTGGTCGTGGACCGGCAGGAGCCTCCGGGAGAGATTCTCGCCCGGCTCAACATCGCGATGAAGACCCTCTACTGCGAGGAGACCGCGACGTGTGTGCTGGCCAGGGTGGAGAAGGGCGAGGGCGGTCACCGGCTGAACTACTCGGTGGCCGGCCATCCGCCGCCCCTTTTGATCACCGGCGACGGGCAGGGACGTTTCCTTGAGGACGGCGCCAACCCGCTGCTCGGCATCCCGTACGACTCCCGGTCCGTGTCCGCGCGGGTGCCGCTCCCTCCGCTGTGCACGCTGCTGCTCTACACCGACGGGCTCGTGGAACGGCACGACGAGCATCTCGACGAGGGCCTGGAACGGCTGCGCAGGCACGCGTGCGCGCTTGCCCACGCGCCTCTCGACCGGTTCTGTGACGAGCTGCTGAGCGCCCTGCCGCTGTCAGCGGACGACGACGTGGCCATGATCGCGCTGCGCCTGCCCGAGCCGCCCGCCCGGCAGGAGGCGAAGGGCCGGGCGCCGGTCGAGAACCGGTGAAGCGGTTCTCCCCGCGGACGGCCGTCTCTCATGGCGGCGTAACGGATCGTCCGTCACGCGGTATGGCGGCGATTCGCGCAGGAGGGCCAGGGTAGCGAACGCTGGTCATGCAGGTGGCGGGGCACACGCTTCGTACACGGCGCGTGGCCGGCCGATGCCCGCTGGATAGACGGAGATCATACATGACCACCTTCAAGCCCCGGGAAGAGCCGCTCGCCTCGCCGCCGGAGCCGTCACGGGTCCGGCGCAAGGGCAGGCTCATCGCGGTCTGGCTGGCCACGACCGATCACAAGGTGATCGGCTACATGTATCTGATCGCCTCGTTCTCCTTCTTCCTCCTGGCCGGTCTCATGGCTCTGGTCATCCGGGGGGAACTGGCCCAACCGGGGCTGCAACTGGTCAGCACGCAGCAGTACAACCAGCTGTTCACCATGCACGGCACGATCATGATGCTGCTGTTCGCCACGCCGCTGTTCGCCGGATTCGCCAACGTCATCATGCCGCTGCAGATCGGAGCACCGGACGTCGCCTTCCCCCGGCTGAACGCGGTCAGCTTCTGGTTGTTCCTGTTCGGCGGGCTGATGGTGGTGAGCGGGTTCTCCACCGCCGACGGGGCGGCCGACTTCGGCTGGACGGGGTACACGCCGCTGTCGGACTTGGTCTACAGCCCCATCACGGGGGGCGACCTGTGGATCATGGGCCTGACCCTGTCGGGTCTGGGGACCATCCTGGGCTCGGTGAACTTCTTCACCACCATCGTGTGCATGCGCGCGCCCGGCATGACCATGTTCCGCATGCCGATCTTCACCTGGAACGTGCTGCTGACCAGCATGCTCGTGCTGATGGCGTTCCCCGTGCTGGCCGCCGCGCTGCTGGCGCTGGAGGCGGACCGCAAGCTGGGTACGCAGATCTACCTGCCGGAGAACGGCGGGCCGCTGCTGTGGCAGCATCTGTTCTGGTTCTTCGGCCACCCCGAGGTCTACATCATCGCGCTGCCGTTCTT
This sequence comes from Nonomuraea longispora, assembly GCF_004348345.1. Lineage (GTDB taxonomy): Bacteria > Actinomycetota > Actinomycetes > Streptosporangiales > Streptosporangiaceae > Nonomuraea > Nonomuraea longispora. Next base: position 10,327 of record NZ_SMJZ01000036.1, on the reverse strand, counting down.
CGGCATCATCACCGAGGTCATCCCGGTCTTCAGCCGCAAGCCGATCTTCGGCTACATCGGCCTCGTGGGCGCCACCATCGCCATCTCCGGGCTGTCGATGACGGTCTGGGCGCACCACATGTTCGCGACCGGGCAGGTGCTGCTGCCGTTCTTCTCATTCATGACGTTCCTCATCGCGGTGCCGACGGGCGTCAAGTTCTTCAACTGGATCGGCACGATGTGGCGCGGGCACCTGAGCTTCGAGGCGCCGATGTTGTTCGCCGTCGGCTTCCTGGTGACGTTCCTGCTGGGCGGGCTGACCGGGGTCATCCTGGGCTCGCCGCCGCTCGACTTCCAGACGCACGACTCGTACTTCGTCGTGGCGCACTTCCACTACGTGGTGTTCGGCACCGTCGTGTTCGCGATGTTCGCCGGGTTCTACTTCTGGTGGCCGAAGATGACCGGCAAGATGCTGGACAACCGGCTCGGCGTCTGGCACTTCTGGACGTTGTTCGTCGGCTTCCACACGACGTTCCTCGTGCAGCACTGGCTGGGCGTGGCCGGGATGCCCCGGCGCTACGCCGACTACAGCGCCATCGACCAGTTCACCGACCTGCACCTGATCTCCTCGATCGGCGCCTTCATCCTCGGCCTGTCGACGCTGCCGTTCCTCTACAACGTCTGGAAGACCGCGCGCAGCGGCGCGCGGGTCACCGTGGACGACCCGTGGGGCTTCGGCAACTCCCTGGAATGGACCACCTCCTGCCCGCCGCCGCGGCACAACTTCACGTCCATGCCGCGCATCCGCTCCGAACGGCCGGCCTTCGACCTGCACTATCCGCACATGTGGCGCCCTCAGCACGACGAGGAGATCGAGCAGGCGAAACGCGACACCTGAACGCCGCACCCATGGGCCGGGGCCGGCAGGGCCGGTCCCGGCCCGGGTGCGGAGGGGGTCAGCGACTCCCGGCTTCGGGAAGCTCGAACCAGACGGCCTCCCCGCCGGCCGTCCGGACGACACCCCAGCAGCAGGCCAGGCGGTCGAGCAGATTCCGCGTCCGACCGTCCGGACGGGGGCACTGCTCGACCTCGCACCTGCACAATCCGTCCTCGGCGGACAGGCTGACAAGGATCTTGCCCGCGGCGAGCCGCAACGCCTGGTCGACCAGTTCGCCGGCCAGCGTCTCGACGGCCTCGGCCCGATCCCGCAGGCCCCATGCCCGCAGCCGGCTCGCGACCATCCGCCGGGCGCTCGGCACCGCGGACTGCGTCGCAGACAACTCCCAGGTGACCACCTGCTCGTCACCGCCCCAGCCGGCCCGCAGGGCGAATCCGTCCTTCAAGGCGAGCAACCGGTTCCCGGACAGGGCGTCCAGACTCATACGGGCGTTCTGCGACTGCTCGGTGGTTCGCAGCATGGCCCCTCCCCTCTGGTGACACGCTCAAAGCATGCCCGTCGCCCGCCGAGGGATGAGACGTGAAAAACACCTATATCGCTACCCGTATGCGGGTGCGTAGGTACGTCGCGTCCCTGCACACCGCTCGGGTCAGCGCGTGACCGCCGCGCGGCCGCGGGTCAACAGCACCCCCAGCGCGATCATGCCGACGCCCAGGAACAGATGGAGCCAGTTGTCGGCGGTGTTGAGCGGGACGAAGTTGGCCGCGCTCTCCTGGTTGATGAGCAGGCCGTACAGCCAGAGCACCAGGTAGATGATGCCGCCGACGATCAGGTACGCCCGCGCGCCCGACCACGAACGGGCCAGCATGACACCGGCGACTCCGAAGAGCAGGTGCACGATGTTGTGCAGGATCGACACCTGGAAGATGCCGAGCAACATCGCCTCGGAGTGGTGGCTGGCGAACTGCATGTCGCCGTAGTTGGTGGTGATGCCCGGGATGAATCCGAGCACCCCGACGAGCAGGAACACCAGGCCGACGACCAGCGCGGCTACCTGCACCGGCGAGCGCGTGGCCGATTTGTGCGAAGTACTCATCGTGAGCCTCCTTGGGTTGGTCGTTTTCCGCTACCCTCGCCCCGGCGGATAAGTCGCACGCCGGCCTGCGTATCGTGGGGCGGCGCACGAGACCCACGCGGCGATGGAGAGGTAATGAGCACAGGTGTGAGGCTGATCCGTGACGACCGGCTCACGCGGGACGTCGAATACGCCTACGCGGCGGCGGTGGACGCGCCGGCGCGCACCATCTGGCTGGCGGGCGCCTGCCCGCTCGACGCTCAGGGAGCGACGGTGGCGCCGGGCGACTACGCGGAGCAGACCCATCAGGTGATGCGCAACCTCGTCTCCGCGCTCGACGCCGCGGGGGCCTCCCTGACCGACATCGTCAAGACCACCGTCTACGTCGCCTCGTCGCGCCAGGCCGACCTGGTGACGGCCTGGCAGGTCTACCGGGAGTACATGGGGGCGCACGACGTGCCCAGCACGCTGCTGGGCGTCACCGTGCTGGGGTACGTCCACCAGCTCGTCGAGGTCGAAGCCGTAGCCGTGATCGCTTAGCTCCGCCACGGGCGGGTAGCCGCCGGTCATGCGCCTCGGAAACCGGGAGGTCCGGCCCCTCGGAGGGTGGGCCGGATGCCTGACCATGATCGCTATCTCGATCGTCCTGTCGATCCTGCTGACGATCGTCATCAACCTTCTGCTCTGACGGACCGGCACGCGGCCACGACTCTTCGCAAAACTACGGAACGTGCGGAGGTAGGAACTACCCGCACTAACGTGCACGTCCATGACCTATGGCTCCCGGCAACCACCGTTCCCCAGCCCGTACCCACCGCAACAGGGGCCCGGCGCGGCACCGCCTCCCGTGGTGATCGACGTCGGCAGCGACACCAAGGCCCCAGTGCTGGTCGGCGCCGCCGTCGCGGGCGGGATCGGGCTCCTCTCGATCTACTCGGCGTTCACCGGCCAGGTGGAGGGCGGCGGGGGCACGGCGGTCGTCGTCGGCGTCCTCGGTTGATCTTCCTGGGCATCGGCCTGCTGCCCGTCGGGGAGTTCCACACGGTCAAGAACGGGTGGTCGGCCTGGTCTGACCTCGCGCGTCAGTCGTCCCAGCCGTAGCCGTAGGGGATCGAGATGTCCACCGACTGCGTGATGGTCATGACCGGCGTGCCCTCCTTGTTGTTCACCACGACGGGAATGGGGGCCCCGCACCCTACCGTGTAGCCGATCGAGAGCGGCACCGACTCCGGATCGTGGTCCGGCTTGCACTGGCGCTGCGCCTCGGCGAGGGCTCGCTTCGCCTCGCTCTGCAGCTTCTTGTTGCCGGGCCACAGGTGGATCACCGCGATCTCGAACGCGTCGACGGCCAGGGCCGCGGTGTTCTTGACCGTGGTGCCCCTGTTCTCGGCGTGCGTCGAGGCCACGACGGAGACCTCTCTCATCACGCCGTCCTCGTCACGGTCGTGGGTGCGGTAGCCGATGGACACCGTTGCCCTGCTTCTTCCGCGGCGCCAGGTGCGGGAAGCGGGGGTCGCCCCCGCAGTGCCGCCCGTTCCACTGGTCCACCCACCATCCCGGCGCGTTCCCGTCGGCCAGGACCGGAGCTCCACAGCGCGCGCAGGGGCTCGCTTGCATGGTGATGTCGGCTTCCTTCCCCCGATCGGCAAGCCGTACGGCCTCCCGCCCGACCCTAGGCGCACGAGCGGGAGGCCGGCTCTCCTTTCGAGGATCGTCGAAGCATGCCGCTAGGGACCGGCCTCGTCGTACTCGACCGCGTAGTCCATGTGGGCACGGTCCTTCAGCGCGTACGCGGCGGCCACGCTGATCAGGCCGCAGATCGCCATGTAGACGGCGATGGCGAACGAGCTCTCGTACGTGGCGTACAGCCAGACGGCGATCAGGGGAGCGGGCCCGCCCGCCGTGACCGAGGCCAGCTGGTAGCCGAGCGAGGCGCCGCTGTAGCGTAAGCGGCCCGTGAAGCTCTCGGCGATGAACGTGGCCTGGGGGCCGTACTGGATGTCGTGGATGGGCGCGGCCGCCACGATGGCCAGGAACACCAGCGCGGGCACCCGGGTGTCGAGCAGCGGCCAGTAGATGAACGACCAGATCACCATGGCCGCGGCGCCGATGATGTAGAGCCGCCGGCGGCCGACCACGTCGGAGATGTAGCCCCAGAACGGCACGGTGAACAGCGAGACGACGCCCGCGACGATGACGTACAGGTAGACGTCGCTCGCCTCGAAGCCGAGCGTCCTGGTGGCGTAGGTGAGGATGAAGACGGTGAAGATGTAGAACGGCGCCTGCTGGCCCGTGCGCAGCAGCGCGCTCAGCGCGATCTCCCTCCAGTTCTTCACGATGACCTGGCGTACGGGGACGCGCTCGACCTTGTTCTCCCGCAGGACCTTGGTGAAGACGGGCGTCTCCAGGATGCCGAGCCTGATGTAGAGGCCGACCGCGGCCATCACGATGCTGAGCAGGAACGGGATGCGCCAGCCCCAGTAGGGGTCGAGCGGCTGGAAGACCTGCAGCGCGAGATAGCCGAGCACGAGCCCGACCGGGACCCCGAACTGCGGCCAGCTGCCCAGGAAGCCGCGCCGGCCGCCGCGCGTCTTGCCCCACTCCGTGGCGAGAAGCACGGACCCGCCCCATTCGCCGCCGACGCTGATCCCCTGGAGCAGGCGGAGCAGCGTCAGCAAAATGCCGCCCCAGATGCCGATCTGGGCGTAGGTGGGCACCAGGCCGACGAGGGCGGTGGCGATGCCCATCGTCATCAGCGTGATGATGAGGGTCGCCTTGCGGCCGATGCGGTCACCGTAGTGGCCGAAGATCGCCGCGCCGATCGGGCGGGCGGCGAACCCTCCGAAGTAGGTGCCGAGGGCGAGCAGCAGGCCGGTCGTCGGGTCGTTCGTGGGGAAGAACAGCTCCGCGAAGATGGTGCTGGCGGCGAAGCCGTACAGGAAGAAGTCGTACCATTCGATCGAGGTGCCGACGGCGGAGGCGACCACCGCCCGGACCACCTGCTGTCGCTTCTGCTGATCCGTCGCGTCGAGTCGCTGGTCCTCTGCCATCTACCGCTCCTCCGGTAGTGCCGCGTTACCCGCGACGCTACAGGACGCATCGCCGATGGTCACCAAGCTCTTTTCCCCGCGATCCCCGCGTACGCAGGGGTTTCGGAGCGGCGGCGGTTCGGCGGGACCGTCAAGGGTAGCGACCGGCTACGACGGAGGTGCCGAAAGGGGTTGGGTGCGATGCGTCCCATCGTCTCTGCCATGGTCGCCCTGGCGCTGGCGGCCAGCGGATGCGCGAAGCTGGGGATCGACACCGTGCAGTGGCATCCGCAGAACGACGGCACCAACGCCGACTGGCAGAACGGTGTGCGCCTGCGCAACGCCTTCCTCCTGGGCGGCGCCGACCCGGCCAAACCCCCGCCGCAGTTCCCCCTGTACGGCGTGCTGATCAACGCGGGCGACAAACAGCTGCAACTGGAACGGATCACCGTCGAAGGTGGTGGCTCCGTGCAGTTGCCCGGCCCCATCAACCTGCCTCCCGGCCAGCCCGTCGGCACGCGCGAGCAGCCTCTCGCCACGGCCAGCGGCATCCGGGGCGGGGCGGTCCCGCTGACGTTCAGCTTCCGCGGGGCGCCTCCCTTCCGGGTTACCGTGCCGGTCAAGCCGCGTACGGGCCACTTCGCCCGTCTGACGCCGTCGCCCGCGAGCCCGCCGTCGCCCACGTCGGCCGGCACGGCCCCGCCGAGCCCGTCGCCGACGTCCACCGGCAACGGCACCGGCACACCGGGCAGCTCCCGCTCACCCGGCATGGACAACCCCTGACCGCGCCTGGCATCCGGCCTGCTCCAGCCCAGACCGCGCCGTGTGGTTCTCGTGACCGAGTTCCGGCATCGGGTGTTCACCGGGACCCACCTGGAGTGCATGGAGCAGATCCTTCAGCCTTTCAGCCCGCTGCGGGAGATGCCCTCGATGACGTAGCGCTGGGTCAGCGCGAACAGGATCAGCACCGGAACGCCGGCCAGCACGGCACCAGCCATGATCACCGGGTAGTCGATCGTGTAGGCGCCCTGGAGGATCGACAACCCTGGCGGGAGCGTGAAGTACTCCGGGCTGAAGATCACGAAGATCGGCCAGATGAAGTCGTTCCAGTTGGCCAGGAAGCTCAGCACCGCCAGCGTGGCCAGCGCCGGCTTCGACAGCGGCAGCGTGATCCTGGTGAAGATCTGCCAGTGGTTGGCCCCCTCGACCAGCGCGGCCTCGTCGAGCTCGCGAGGCAGACCGAGGAAGAACTGGCGCAGGAAGAACACCCCGAACGCGCCTGCCGCGCCCGGCACGATCAGCGCGGTCAGGCTGTCGAGCCAGCCCAGTTGGTCGATGATGAGGAACTGCGGGATGAGGAAGACGAACCCCGGCACCAGCAGCGTGCTGACGATGACGACGAACATCAGCCGCTTGCCCCGGAACTCCAGCCTGGCCAGCGCGTACGCGGCCAGCGACGAGACCGCCAGGACGAGCAGCATGTGCAGGGTGGCCGCGATCAGGCTGTTGGCGAACCAGCGCAGCACCGGGGTCTGCGTCGTGCCCTCGAAGATCGTGCCGTACGCCCTGGTGACGGGTTCGGTCGGGAACAACGTCGGCGGCATCCTCGTGGCCTCCGACTGGCTCTTCAGCGAGGTGCCGAGCGCCCACAGCAGTGGCGCCACGAACACCACGGCCAGCGCGGCGAGCAGTGTGTAGCGCTTCACGAGCGCCTCCTGAACAGGCGGAAGTTGAGCACGCTGACCAGGATCAGGGCGAGCGTCAGCACGTAGCTCATGGCGGCGGCGCTGCCCATCTTGTACTGGCTGAGGCCCTGGTCGAGGATGTAGTAGATCGCCGTCCTGGTCTCGCCGCCCGGCGCTCCCTGCGTCAACAGGTACGACTGGCCGAACATGTTGGCCGAGGCCAGGATCGTCGTGGTGACCACGAACAACCCGACGGGCCGCAGGCCGGGCAGCGTCACGTGGCGGAACTCGGCCCACTTGCCGGCTCCGTCCACCTTGGCCGCGTCATAGAGGTCGCGCGGGATGTCCTGCATGCCGGCGAGGTAGATCACGCCGTTGAAGCCGATCGTCCACCAGACGGTCACGCCGACCAGCGCGATCCACGCCCAGGGCAGCGACGTCGTCCAACCGATGTCGATGCCGAGCAGCCAGTCGATCAGCCCCAGGTTCGGGTCGAGCAGCAGCCGCCACATCAGGCTGACCACGGCCACACCGAGCACGTACGGCGCGAAGAACAGCCCGCGGAAGAACGTCCGGCCCCTGAACGGCCGGTGGAGCAGCAGCGCCAGCCCGAGCGGCAGCACCACCAGGAACGGCACGCTGAACAGCGTGAAGATGCCGGTGGCCCGCATCGACATCCAGAAGTCGGCGTAGACCGCCGAGGCGGGGTCGAGCAGGGCGGCGTAGTTGTCCAGACCGACGAACGGCCTGGCCTCCAGCAGGTAGTCCCAGTCGTGCAGGCTGATCCAGATCCCGTAGATCGCCGGAGCCAGCACGAACACGACGAAGAGCAGCAGGTAGGGGGCCAGGAAGAGGTAGGGGGTGGCCCGTCCCGACCGGGGAACGACGGTGGCCGTGCGGGACGCGGCCCCCTTCAGGGTGAGCGAGACCATCAGGCGCCGTACTTCTTCCGGTTCTGCTCCAGGACCTTGTCCGCCTTGGCCGCGGCCTCGGTGAGGGCGTCCTTGGGACTCTTCTTCAGCAGGACGGCCGCGTTTACGGCCTCATCGACCACCGCGGAGGCGTCGCCGATGCCGGCCACGGGCGGCAGGAAGTACAGGTGGTCGATCTGGGAGCCGATCGCCGCCTGCTCCTTCAGCTCCTTGAACTCCGCGCTCTCGCGGATGGTCTTGCGGGCGGGAACCTGACCGGCCTTGGCCCACTCGATGGAGTGGCCGCTGATCCAGTTGATGAACACCTTGGCGGCGGTCAGCTTGTTCTGGTCGGGCCGGCGCTGCTTGAAGATCACGAACTGGTGCGAGCCGGCCCATGCGGCGGGCTCGGTGCCGACCTGGGGCAGCGGCGCCACGCCCCACTCCAGGTCCTTGTGCTCGCGCAGCGTGTTGATGGACCAGATGCCGTTCCAGTTGAAGGCGGCCTTGCCGTTCTGCAGGGCGATGAAGTCGGCGTCCTGGCCCACGTTCTTCGGGCTGTGGCCCTTGTTGACCAGCTCGACCAGCCAGGTCAGCGCCTGCACCCCGGGCTCCTCGGCGAAGCGGGAGACGCCGGCGTCGTCGGCGAACAGCCGGCCGCCGAACTGGTGGAGCAGGCTGCCGAACTGCATGCTCCCGGTGAAGGGGAACGGCGTGGCCCAGTGGCCCTGCACACCGGCCTTCTTCAGGGTTTCCAGCGCGGCCAGGTATTCCTCGCCGGTCTTGGGCGGGTTGTCCGGGTCGAGCCCGGCCTTGGACAGAACGGTCTTGTTGTAGAACATGCCGAGCGGGTGCACGTCGAGCGGGATGGAGTAGCGCGCGCCCTTGTAGACGCCGGCCTGCCAGACGGGGGGCGAGAAGTCCGCCTCGGTCAGGCTGAGCGAGGTGGCCACGTCGTCGAGCGGCAGCACCACCTGCCGGGCGGCGTTGGTGGCGACGCTGTCGACGTGCATGATGCCGAGGTCGGGCCCCCGCCCGGCGGACACCGCCGCCGGCACCTTCGAGTAGTAGTCGGACCATTGATAGACGTTCATCGTGATCTTGATGTTCGGGTGGGCGCTGTTGAACTGCTCGACGAGCCGCTTCATGAACGGCCCGTCGCCGCCGGTGAACCCGTTCCAGAAGGCGAGGGACACCGCGGGCCCCGTGTAGCTGGTGGGCGCCGCCGTGGCCGGTCCGCTCGACTGCTGGGCCGCCTGCTTCGGGCCGCCGCCCCCGCCGCATCCGGCGAGCACCATCGCGCCGAGGCCGAGGCCGAGCGCGCGCCGCCGGGTCAGGCTCTCCAGGGACATGTCAATCACTCCTGCCCATGTGATGTTGCCCCGTTCTACATCGTTCGTTCTAACGTTGTAAACAGGCGCGGCGAAAGTCGTTACAGCGTTGTAAAGCGGGTTGTGAGGGTCGTCGGCGGTGGAAGGGGGCCGGAGAGTGCGGGCGAGGCTCAAGGACGTCGCGGAGCGCGCCGAAGCGTCGATCAAGACCGTCTCCAACGTGGTCAACGGCCATCCGCACGTCAGCCGCGGCCACCAGGGCCCGGGTCGAGGCCGCCATCACCGAGCTGTCCTACCGGCCCAACCTCTCGGCCAGGAATCTGCGGACCGGCCGCTCCGGCGTGGTCGCCCTGGCCGTTCCCGACCTGGACAACCCCTACGTCGCCGAACTTGCCACCCACGTCATCTCCGCCGCCGGCCGGCGGGACTGGACCGTGCTCGTCGACCAGACCCAGGGCGATCCCGCAAGGGAACGGCTCGTCGTCGGAGACATCCGGTCCAACCTGATCGACGGCCTGCTGTTCAGCCCGCTCGCGCTCAGCGAGCCCATAGAGGTACGCGTCCCTTACCGGCTGACGCCACGCGAAAGCAGCCCGTACGGCGAATTCCCCGCCATGCGCGACGCCCGGCCATTTCCCCTCTGACCTGCGGAATCATTTGTCCAAGAGTCACTGGACAATGTTCGGACATTGAGGGCTTGGCACCGGCCGGGACGGCGGGCAAAAGTGGGCTAGGAAAGCACCGAAACGACAGGTGCTTCCGCTACTCCTACGGCGACGACGGCACCGCGGCGTCACCGTCCACTTCCACAACCGCTGCAAGCACTCCCGGCGCCGCCCCTGATCGCCTGGGCGCTCGCCGCCGAGGCGCCTGGACCCCGGCCGAGCGGATTCGCGGTGGCATCCACCCGGCCGGGGCCCTGTCCGCCGGGGAACGTTCCGACGAGACCACCTTTGATAGCCTCGTTCCGTCTGGACGTGGTGCGGCTCCCCAGCCGCACGGGCGCTCGACCGAAGCAGGGGTGGGATGGCGGAGTCCTCCGGGCCACAGGACGAAGGCACAGGATCCCGGCGCGGGCGCCGGGCGATCAGGCCTGACCCCGGCGCCGGTCCCGTCGCGCTGCTCGCCCACCGCCTCTGGGAGCTCAAGTCGGAGGCGGGCGACCCGTCGTTCGCCGACATGGCCACCCGCCTCGGCGCGGCGGCCTCGAAGTCGTCCCTGGCGGCCGCCGCCCGGGGCAGCACGCTGCCGAGCTGGGAGACGACGTGGGAGTTCGTCAGGGTCCTGGCGGTCCACCGACTCGGCCGCGACCCCGAGCAGGTCAGGCGCGAGTGGCGGGGGCTCTGGGAGCAGGCGCAGGCCGGGGAGACCGCATCGGCCACGGCCGAGGCCCGCATGCCCGATCAGCCCGAACCACCC
>NZ_SMJZ01000369.1 GCF_004348345.1 Nonomuraea longispora | reverse complement strand
GTCCCCGCCCGTGTCCCCGCCCGTGTTCCCGCCCGTGCGTGCGGCCGCCGGAGGGCCGGGCACGGCGGCCGTGGCCGTCGGGGTGACCGCGCTGGTCGTGGTCGTGGCCGTCGCGCTCGTGTGCGCCTGGCCGTGGATCGACGGGCTGCTCACCTCGCCGGGAACCGAGTCGGGCGGGCTGCGCACGCAGCTGAACACGTGGGTGCCCGCGATCGCCGGCGCGCTGGTCTCCGTGGGCGTCGCCTACCTGGCGGCGCTCGGCATCGGCGGCCTGCGCCCGCTGGGGGCCATGAGCGAGTGGCTGCTGCTCGCGTTCGCACCCTGGTTGTTCGCCGGTACGGGCGTGTTCGCCGTCGCCAACTGGCAGAACATGCGCAACCTCGGCCTCATCGACACGTTCGCCGCGCTCGTCCCGCCCCTCCTCGTGAGCGTCCCCGCGCTGCTCGTGCTCACGTTGTTGTGCAAAGGGCTGGCGGAGCGGGCCGGCGGCGACTTCTTCAGCGGCGTGTTCCTGCCCTCGCTCCCCATGGCCGGGATCCTCGCCGGCGCGGTCGCGCTGGTGAACGCCCAGGACCTGCTCTGGCCGCTGCTCGTCGCCCAGCAACCGGAGTTGTTCACCGCACCCGTCGCCCAGGCGGCCCATCTCGGCGCGTACACCGCCGCCTCACCTGACGTCGGCGCGGCCACGCCGCCGGTCGTCGTCGCCGTCGCCCTGGCCGCCGTCGTGGCCGCCCAGCTGCTCTATCTCGACAGGCTCGCCCTCACGGCAGACGGTTCGCGAACGCGTACGCCCTCCGCGTAAGTTGGCTGACTGTGGAGATACGCGACCTCACCCCTGACGACCTCGACGACGCCCTTGACCTTCGCAGACGCGCCTTCGGCCCGCTGCCGCCACAGGACAGGGAGCGGTGGCGACAGGCTGTGCTCCCCAACCTCGGCGAGGGCCGCTACCTGGGCGCCTTCGACGGCACCAGACTGACCGCCACGGCGCGGCTGCGCGGGTTCACCCAGTGGTGGCACGGCAGGCCGCAGCCGATGGCCGGCATCGCCGGGGTCGCCGTGGCGCCGGAAGACCGCGGCCGCGGCCTCGGCACCACGATCATGCGCGCGGTCGTCGAACGCGGCAGGGCGTTCGGGGACGCGATCTCCGCGCTCTATCCGGCCACCACCGGCATCTACCGCTCGCTCGGCTACGAGCACGCCGGGGCCCAGCACAGCGTACGGATGCCGGCCGAGCTGCTGCGCCAGATCAGGCCGTCCGGCGCCGTCAAGCTCCGCAGGATGGGACCGGGCGACGTGGGGGAGGTCGTCTCCATCCTGCGCCGCGTGCACGGCGCCGCCCGCGCCGGCGGGCCGATCTCCTGGGACGAGCACACCTGGAGCCGGTGCCTCGGGGACGAGGACGACTTCCTCTACCTCGCCGACGACGGTTTCGTCGTCTACCGCTGGCACGGCGAGGACATGCTGGTCGACAGCCTGGTCGCCGGGTCCGGGGAGACGCTCAGGGCGCTGTGGGGCGTGGTGGGCAGCGCGTCGTCGATCGCGCGGGACGTCGTCGCGCACGTGGCTCCCGACGACCCTGTGTTGTGGTTGCTGCGCGAGCGGACGATCGAGCAGGTCACGCAGCGACGGTGGATGTTCAGGGTGCTGGACGTCGTCGCCGCGGCCGAGCGCAGGGGATACCCGGCGCACCTGTCCGGCGAGGCCGTCGTCACCGTGGACGACCCCCTGGGAGGGGGCGGCACGTGGCGGCTGGAGTTCTCGGGCGGCTCGGCCGCGGTCACCCCTGCCGGGCAGCCGGGGGTGAGGCTGAGCATCAACGGCTTCTCCGCTCTGTACGCCGGGATTCCGGCGGCCACATTGCGGCTCAGCGGGCTCATGTCCGGAGATGAGCGATACGACGAGACACTCGACGCCGCCTTCGCCGCCAGGCCGTACATGCTGGAGGACTTCTGACGGGCGTTTCCCGGTGCGCGGCCACCGCGGGCGGAGTAGAGTCTCGTGCCGAACAGATGTTCGGCGTATACGGGAGGGCATGCCGGTGCGGGTCATGGGCGTCGATCCGGGGCTGACCCGGTGCGGGCTGGGCGCTGTCGAAGGGCGTCCGGGCGCGCCGCTGACGCTCGTGTCGGCCGGGGTGGTGCGCACCGGCGCCGACGAGGAGCTCGGCGCCCGGCTCGTCGGCATCGAGGCCGGGATCGACAAATGGCTCGACGACGTGCGTCCCGACGCGGTCGCGGTCGAGCGCGTCTTCAGCCAGCACAACGTACGCACCGTCATGGGCACGGCGCAGGCCGCGGGGATCGCGGTGCTGTGCGCGGCCCGGCGCGGGCTCCCCGTGGCGCTGCACACGCCGTCCGAGGTGAAGGCTGCCATCACCGGCAGCGGCACGGCCGACAAGAAGCAGATCGGCGCCATGGTGACGCGGCTGCTGCGGCTCGCCGAGATGCCCAGGCCCGCCGACGCCGCCGACGCGCTCGCCCTGGCCATCTGCCACGTCTGGCGCGGCGGCGCCCAGCACCGCCTCGCCGCGGCCCTCGCCAAGGCCACCAAGAAGGGGCCCGGGTCGTGAGGGCCCTGGAGCCGCGCCGGGCGTCGTTCCGGTCCAGGCGGCAGACTCTGACGGGCCGGCCCTCTCGATGGCCGCGCGTTCCCGCTCGCGGCGGGGTGGTTCGAGCGCCGGCGCCTCCGGTCGTGTGCGGTGGGCCGGCTGTTGCGACCGTCGGTCGTCTTCCTTGTCCGCGGAAACTGGCGGTTCGTGCACGCCGGGCCGTCCTCGCCGTTCGCGACGTGGGGACGGGCAGGCCTGCGGGGCGGAAGGTTCAGCGCGGCGCGCGACATTCTGCGGCAGAGGGCGGGGTTGTGATCGAAGTGAGGACAGGAGGCGTGTGGTGATCGCGTCGGTGGCGGGGAAGGTGACGGCGATCGCGCCCGACGGAGCCGTGATCGAGGTCGGCGGCGTCGGGATACTCACCCACTGCACCCCCGGCACGCTCGCCACGCTCCGCGTCGGTGAGGAGGCGCGGCTGGCCACGTCGCTCGTGGTGCGCGAAGAGTCCCTCACGCTGTTCGGCTTCGCCACCGACGACGAGCGGGCGGTGTTCGAACTGCTGCAGACGGCCAGCGGCGTCGGGCCGAAGCTGGCACTGGCGATGCTGGCCGTGCACACGCCCAACGCACTGCGGGTGGCGGTGGCCGCCGCCGACCTGAAGGCGCTGACGCAGGTGCCGGGCATCGGCCAGAAGGGGGCGCAGCGCATCGTGCTGGAGCTCAAGGACCGGCTCGGCACGCCGGAGGCGGCGGTCGACGCCGCGCTCAACGGCGAGCGGAAGGCGGCGGCCTGGCGCGAGCAGGTGCATTCGGGGCTGGTGGGGCTCGGCTACTCCAGCAAGGACGCCGACGAGGCGATCGCCGCCGTCGAGCCCGACGCCGAGGCCGATCTCGCCGCCGGCCGGCAGCCGCGCGTGGCCCCGCTGCTGAAGGCCGCGCTGCGCTCGCTGAGCGTGCAATGAGTCATTACGGCAAAGCCGGCGTCACCGCACGCGCCGACGTGGCTTGCCGCCCGTCATGGCCGGTCGTGAAGGCCCACGTGGTGCCCGCCGTGACGAGCGGGCCGTGGACCGGCTTCCGTGGTTCAGGGGCGACCGGGCCGTCTCTCGCGGATGATGGCCCGTCGGGGTGTGGGGCGCCGGGCGGGCATGGTGGTCCGTCGGGGCGTGCGGTGACCGGT
>NZ_SMJZ01000368.1 GCF_004348345.1 Nonomuraea longispora | reverse complement strand
CTCCGGGGCCGAACCCCCTCCTTGGGTGACTTCTCCCCACTTCTCACGCTGACCTGTTTCGTCACGGAGAGTGACGTGCGATGGTCTCGCAAAGCGGACGATCCCGAATGATCAGCCTGACGGATCTGTCGGCGGCTGCCGAATTTCCCTGTGACGGATAAGGATGTACGGACCCGCGGGTGAGGCTCTTAACACCGAGTTGTAGAGGACCATCACCGGCTGCTCACTGTACATCTACGGCTGCGAATAGTAGTGAGATGCTTTTGGGCATGGCAGTCTTGCCCGCTCCCCGCCCCCTCCTGGGAGCTGTGCTTCTGTTGTTCGTCAGCGCCGCCTGGGGGTCGGCCTTCCCGCTGATGAAAGATATCATCGGCCGTTTACCGGTCGAGGATCTGCTCGCTGAGCGTTACGTGCTCGCGGCGCTGACGCTGCTCGCCATCAGGCCCGGCTGCCTTCGGGGACTTCCGAGGGTGACGTGGATCTACGGGACCGTACTCGGGGTCATGTTCGGGCTCGGCCAGGTCGGGCAGGCGGTCGCCCTGCAGTGGCTGCCGTCGGCGGTGTCCGGGTTCGCGGTGGGCTGCAGCGTGGTGATCACGCCGATCCTGGCGCTCATCCTGCACAAGGCGAGGGTGCCGCGGCGGATCTGGGCCGGGGTCGCGCTGGCGCTGGCCGGCATGATGGTGTTCACGCTGCTGCAGGGGATGGAGGACAACGAGGTCTCGGTGCTCGCGCTCGGCGTCACGCTGGCCGCCGCCGCCCTCTACTCCGGCCACACGCTCCTGCTCGCGCAGTTGTCCAGCCGCGGGACGGGTTTCCACGCGTACGCGCTCACCGTGATCCAGCTGTTCACCATAGGCCTGCTCACGGGCGGCTTCGCCGTGCGCGACGGGATCGTGTTGCCGACCGGCCTGCACGACTGGTCGGTCATGGCGCACCTGTCGGTGGTCTCGTGCGCGCTGGGCTTCCTGGCCCGCTCGTACGGCCAGGCGCACGTGCCCGCCGTGCCCAGCGCGATCCTGATGTCGTCGCAGCCCGTCTGGGTGGCCGCGATCGCGGTGATCTGGTTCGACGAGGCGATGGGCTGGAGCATGGTCGTCGGGGGTGGGCTCATGGCCGGGGCGATGTTGCTGGCGCTGCCGGCCAGGGCCGCGGCCCTGCGCCGCGGGCGCGGCCATCGCGATCTGCTGGTGAACGCCACCAGGACCGCCGCCCAGAGGCTCGCCGACCTGAGGGTCAAACGGGCTGATCCGCTGCGGCTGGACGGTACGCATTCGCCGATCATCGTCAAGACCGCCTGTGGTGACACCGATTCGTGCCCCTGGCACACCCGTTCGCTCAAGGGCGGCGGCGAGCCGAGCCTCGAGCGGCTGATCGAGCGGGCCACCCTCATCGTCAGGGCGCGCAACCTGCACGGGCCCGGCTGTTGCCAGTCGGTCACGTTGCTCGGCAGGTGCCTGTGCGACCTGATGGAGCAGTCCGAACGTACGCGTACCACAGGATTGCCCCGATGGTTTCGCTCCCAATAGGGGAGAAATTCCGATCAATAGGCAGGCAAGTGATTACTATCCGCTAATCCGCCACTTGTTTAGCATGAACCTTGATATTCGGTGGGGTGTCCGAATAATGGGAAATTACCCCCGGAGTGGAGAGGTACGTCATGAAGCGCATCATTGTCCGTAAGCCTGGCACCGTGAGGCTCGCGGGGACCTCCAGCGTCATTCACAAGGGGTGATCGAGGCGAGGTCCCATCACAGGGTCCCGGGCGAACCGCACGCCCGGATGGAAACCGCGCGACTGCTGATGCCGGTGATCGACGGGCACCGGCGGCCGCGTGGCCCGTACACCGTGGCCGCCGCCCTGTTACGGCACCTGGTGCCACCGGCGTTGGAACGCTCCCGCGACCTCGTGGCGGCGTACGACATCGAGATCAGGGCGGCCGCGCCCGAGCTCGCCCGGCTCGTGCCCGCCGCGCGGGTGACGGTCGAGGCGGACCTGCCCGACGACGAACGTATCCTCGTGCCGGCGCCCCGGCGTACGCTGCGGCTGGCCAACGGGCTCACGGAGTTCGTCCGCGACATCGTGCCTCCCGGGCGGGAGCTCGTGGTGGGCAACGCGGTCGAGGCCGACCCCACGGACATCGAACTGCTCGACGTCATGATGCGTCGGATCCCGCCCGCCACGCTGGCGATCACCGTCTTCTCCGGCGGACCCCGGCACCCGCCCGACGACCGCGACGCCGACGAGTTGTGGGCCGTGGTGGACCGGTGCGTACGTGAGGGTTTTCTGCACGCCGTCGCCGAGCTGGGGCAGCTCGGCATGTCGCGTACCGAGCCGGGCGGCGCGCGCTGGTGGGGTTTCGCCCAGCGTACGGCGACCGCGCTGGGCGGGCTCGACCGCACCGGTGACGCCCTCGCCGTGTGGGACCGGGTGCGCGAGGTCAGTCAGGACCCGGAGATGCACGCCGCCAGCGCGTACGGCACCGCCATGCTGGACGCCCGTCACCGCGACCCCGCCGGTCGCGACCTGACCAGGGCCAGGCGGTGGCTCAACGAGGCGATCGCCATCTCCACGCTCCTGCCCGACCCCATGAAGCGGGCGTTCAAACTCGGCTTCGACCGCAACGGCCTGGCGCTGATCGAACTGCGGCACGGCCGGCTCCACGTCGCGCTGTCGCTGGTCGAGTCGGCCATCGAACTGGCGGGCGAGCTGGGGGAGCGGCACCCGCTGCACCGGATGGTGCTGCTGGCGAACCGGGCGCAGCTGCTGTCCGCGCTCGGGCGTGGCAAGGAGGCGCTGGACGACTACGCCGCCGCGATCGCCGTCGACCCGGCCTTTCCCGACTACTACCTGGAGCGGGGGAACCTGCTGTTCGGGCTCGGCCGGCACGAGGAGGCGCTGGCCGACTTCGAGCGCGCCATGCGGGCCGGGCCGCCGCTGCCGGAGGCGCACTACAACCGGGCCGAGCTGCGTACCGTGCGCGGGGACGTCGAGGGGGCGCTGGCCGACCTGGGCCGGGTGATCGAGCTCGATCCCTCGTACGTGGACGCGTACATCAACCGGGCCGGCCTGCTGGCCGCCTGCGGCCGGGACGAGGAGGCCGGGCAAGACGTCCGGGCCGGGCTCGCGCTGGCGCCCGGCAACCCGCACCTGCTCACGGTGCTGGGCCAGTTGGAGACGTCGGCGGGCCGGCTCGCCGAGGCCAGGGTGGCGCTGGACCTCGCCATCGAGCAGGCACCCCGGCTGGCGGCCGCCTGGGGCAACCGGGGGGTGCTGCGCTTCGCCGCCGGAGACGCGCGGGGCGCGGCCGACGACCTGTCGCGGGCCGTCGAGCTCCAGCCGCAGCCCGACCTCTACGCCAACCGGGCCGTCGCCCTGCGGGCCCTGGGCCGTGAGGCGGAGGCGGAGGCGGACGAGCGCAGGGCCGCCTCGCCGCCCTGATGGGACGATGACTTCATGACGGGGCGTATGGGGCGGGCGGCCGGGGTGTGCGCCGCGCTCGGGGTGCTGTGGTGGGCGACCGTACGCCTGGCATGGGCCGGGATCGGTTGCGAGGACTGGGGATGCCTGGTGCCGGCCGTCGGGGTCGTCGTGCTCATCTCGCTGGGCCTGTTCGCCTGGTCGGCCCGCGCGCTGGAGCGGGTCGGCGTCCGTCCGGGCCGGCGGGTGGCGCTGGTGGCGACCGGGGTGCTGGTGGCGTTCCGGCTGGCCGGCGAGTCACTGCCGTCGTGGACGTCGTCGTCCGCGCACGCCGTCACGGCCGCGCTGACCTTCGGCGGGGCGGGGGC
>NZ_SMJZ01000367.1 GCF_004348345.1 Nonomuraea longispora | reverse complement strand
CTGGTGGTCGGCCTCCGGCTCCCAGGGGACGCGGGGGTCGGCGTCGATGAGGGCGGAGGTGTTGTACAGGGCGGCGATCTGGGCCAGCAGGGCCTCCTGACGGCTCGCGTCCACGGCCAGCCCGGTGTGCTCGACGGCCTGGTCCATGGCCTTGTCGAGCTTGCTCAGCGCGACGCGGACCTTCCGCTCGGACGCGCCTCCCTCGCGCAGCGCCTTGGCCCGCTTGGCGGCCAGCGCGACGCGGGTCAGCCTGCGGTGGGCGTCGACCTCGCTGGCCGTACGGTCGCTGACCTCGGCAAGGCCCATCCTGACCAGCAGCCGCTCGGGCGTCAGCCGCCAGTTGATGCGGCCGGTTCCGCGGATGCGGTGGCGCTCGATGGCCATGCCGCGCTCCCACAGCCAGGCGGCCACCAGCGGGGCGGCCAGCCGGAACAGCGCCTCGGGCACGCTGCGCGCGTCCATGCTGGACAGGACGGCGGTCAGGCAGGTCAGCGCCCACACGGCGATGCCGTCGATGCCGGCGCTGAAGTTCTCGCGCATGTTGCGACGGGCGCGTACGGCCGAGGTGATGATCGCGACCTCGATGAACGCGAACAGCAGCAACCGCAGCGGCCCGTCGAGCCCCAGCACGTCGCCGGAGAAGCGCCACATGCCCTGCGCCGACACGCCGGTGGCGATGGACGCGGCCACGATGGTCAGCACGTCCTCGACGGGTCGCGGGGCCACGTATCGGGTGAACAACCAGGCGACCGCGCGCCAGACGACCCTGACGATCAGGAACGTCAGCGCGAGCGCGGCCAGGCCGAGCAGCGCGATGACAGCGGTGGCGAGCGGCTTCTCTGTGACGAAGGCTGTTATTTCCTCGAATGTCGGCATCAGTCACTATCCGTGGGGGCTCTGGCTCCGGCTCTACGCGACGAGATCATCGCAGAATGTCGCCATCTTGTACGCCAAACGGCATCTGCCGCCCCATTTTGCCCAGGTTTCACCCCAGTTCCCGGGCTTGATCGGCTCTGGAATCCGCAGGAGGACTGCCGTCGGCGCCCCGGCGGCCCTCTCCCACCGCCGTACGGACGATCCGTCCAGCCCAGGATCGCGTAACCCCGCGGTCACATAAGGTGCGCGCCTGAGGCGGCGGGCCGGTGCGCGGCCTGAGCCGTAGGGTGGGGGCGCACTCGGCCGGGTCGAGAGATAAATTCCTCCTTTCGGAGGGCAACAGCCGCCTTTCCGGATGGGACCATCTATGGAGGGGTTTATCCCGACATGGTGTGATGTATCCCAGCAGGACGGATATCGATGGCAGACAACGAGTTCCCTCTCGTCCAGTTCATGCGTGACGGGTTCGATCCCGTGGGCGAGCTCGGCCGCATCCGCGCCGAGCACCCCGTCTTCCCGATGGAGATCCCCGGCGGCCAGACCGTCTACCTGGTCACCCGCTGGGAGGACGTGCGCGGCGTCCTCGGCGACCACGAACGTTTCAGCAACGACTTCGCCGGTGTGATCGGGCTCGGCTCCAACCAGGAGGACCCGGGCGGCCTCGGCTTCCGCGACCCGCCCGAGCACACCCGGCTGCGCAGGTTCCTGACGCCCGAGTTCACCGTGCGGCGGCTGCGCAGGCTGGAGCCGCGGATCGAGACCATGGTCGAGGAGGCCCTCGACCGCATCGAGGCCAAGGGCGCCGGGAGCATGCCGGTCGACCTGGTCGAGGAGTTCGCGCTGCCGATCCCGTCCCTCGTCGTGTGCGAGCTGCTCGGCGTCCCGTACGACGAGCGCGCCGACTTCGTCAAGCTCAGCAAGGACCGCTTCGACTTCACGGCCGGCCCCGAGGCGTCCCTGCAGGCGATCAACGACGCGATGACGTACCTCACGGACCTCGTGGCCAGGGAGCGGCAGGAGCCGGGCGAAGGGCTGCTCGGGCAGCTGCTGCGCGACCACGGCGACGAGCTCGACGACCGCACGCTCGCCAGCATGGCCGACGGCCTGCTGACCGGTGGCCACGACACCAGCACGAGCATGCTCGCGCTCGGCACGCTCTGGCTGCTGCGCAATCCCGAGCAGGCCGCCAAGGTGCGCGAGGTCGACGGCTACATCAACGACGTCGTCGAGGAGCTGCTGCGCTACATGACGGTCGTGCAGGTCGCCTTCCCGCGCTTCGCCCGCGACGACATGGAGCTGCACGGCGTGCCGATCAAGAAGGGCGAGATGGTCCTCTGCTCGCTCACCGGCGCCAACCGCGACCCCAGCCTGGGCGACGACATGGACGTCGTCCGTCCCGGCCGCGACATCGCGGGCTCGCACATGGCGTTCGGCCACGGCATCCACCGCTGCATCGGCGCGCCGCTGGCCCAGATGGAGATGCGCATCGCCTTCCCCGCGCTGCTGCGCCGCTTCCCCGGCCTGCGGGTGGCGGGCGAGGTGCCGTTCAGGGAACTCGCCATCGTCTACGGCGTGAAAGAGCTACCCGTCGCCTGGTAGAGCGGTTACGTTCGCACTGTGAACGAGCACAGCGCGTACGAGCCCGTCCTCGACCTGGCGGTGATCAGCGCCGTCGTGTTCGACACCGACGGCGTGGTGACCGACACCGCCAGGGGGCACGCGGCCGCCTGGAAGCACGTCTTCGACGCCTTCCTGCGTGGCCGCTCAGCGCCGTTCGACATCCGCGGCGACTACCTCCGCCACGTCGACGGGCGGCCGCGGCTCGACGGCATCCGCACCTTCCTGGCCGCGCGCGGCATCACGGTGCCCGAGGGCGCGCCCGACGACGAGCCCGGCGCCCCGACCGTGCACGGGCTCGGCCTGGCCAAGGACCGGGTCTTCATGGCCCAGGTGGACAAGTACGGCGTGGCCGCCTTCCCCTCCACGGTCGCGCTGCTGCACGAGCTGCGCCGGCGGGGAGCGCGTACGGCGGCCGTGTCGGCCAGCCTGCACGGCCGCAGGCTGGTGACCGCCGCGGGCGTCGCGCACCTGTTCGACCTGCTGGTGGACGGCAACGACGCGGCCCTGATGAACCTGCCGGGCAAACCCGATCCCGCCCTGTTCCTGGAGGCCGTGCGCCGCCTCGACCTGCCCGCCGCCAAGGCCGCGGTGGCCGAGTCCGCGCTGCCCGGCATCGAGGCGGGCAGGAAGGGCGGGTTCGGGCTGGTGATCGCGGTCGCCGGGGACGGCGGCGGCGCGGCCGAACTGCACGTGCACGGCGCCGAGATCGTGCTGGCCGACCTGGGCGAGCTGGCCGTGCGCGGCCGGGTGCTGCCGGTCCGGAGCTGACCCCAGTATGTGACCTCCGTATGTGACCTCCGTACGCCGTGGTGGCGGGGCCTGGTGGCGGCCCGGCCGGGTCGCGCTCCTATCCTTGAGGCTCGTGACCGTCCTCATCGACCCGCCCAACTGGCCGGGACCCCGCGGCCTCATGTGGTCGCACCTGGTCAGCGACAGCTCCCTGAGCGAGCTGCACGACTTCGCGCTGCGGCTCGGGGTGCCGGAGCGGGCGTTCGACCGTGATCACTACGACGTGCCGGAGACCGTGCACGCCCGCGCGGTGTCGCTGGGCGCGCAGGCGGTCGGCTCACGAGAGCTGCTCCAGCGGCTCGTCGCCGCGGGTCTGCGCCGGCGCAAGCGCCGCTAGCCCCGTTTTCCGCACGTCGGGTTGATTGAAGATCGTCGGGTTTGCTGTGGTGATCGTCGTCGCGGTATGACCTGGCAGATGAGGCAGCGTGCGCAGTGGGGCCAGGCCAGTGTCGAGAAGATGCTCGGAGCATTACCGGTGGTGGCCGCGTTCTGCTCGCGGCTGCGGATCCGGGAGCTGGTGGATGCGGCTTGTCC
>NZ_SMJZ01000366.1 GCF_004348345.1 Nonomuraea longispora | reverse complement strand
GCCTCGGACTCCGTCGCGGCGGGCGGCGGGGTGGGCGTCGGACCGTCGGCATGGGCCGGGCCCGACAGCGGCAGCAGGGCCAGGGCGATCGTGCACACGATCAGGGGGCGAAGTCGCACGCGTCGTCCTCCGAGAGGGGATGATCTCGGAGTTTAGGGCGATTCGCCCGACACGCCCAGGGCTCGCGCCCGCATTCTCACAGAACTTTCAGTGTCCACCTGCGCCGACCTGTGACGACCTGTGCCGACCTGTGTCCGCCTGCGTCCGCCTGTGTCCGCCGATCAGTCCCCGTCCACCGCCGGCGTCTCGTGCCTGAGCCAGACCGCGCCGAGCGGCGGCACCCGCAGCGTCGTCGAGTGCGGCAGCCCATGCCACGCTTCGTCGCCCGCCTCCACCATGCCCATGTTGCCCACGCCGCTGCCCCAGTAGTCGTAGGCGTCGGTGTTGACGATCTCCGTCCACCGGCCGCCGTACGGAAGCCCGAGCCGGTAGTTCTCGTGCGGCCCGCCACTGAAGTTGACCACGCACGCCACCGCCGACCCGTCGGTCCCGTAACGGACGAACGAGAACGTGTTGCCGGAGGCGTCGTCGGCGTCGATCCATCGGAACCCCTCCGGCGTGTGGTCCTGCTGCCACAGCGCGGGGGTCTCCTTGTAGACGCGGTTGAGGTCGCGTACGAGCCGCTGCACGCCCTGGTGGCCGTCGAACTCCAGCACCCACCAGTCGAGCCCGCGCTCCTCCGACCACTCCGAGCCCTGGCCGAACTCGCCCCCCATGAACAGCAGCTGCTTGCCCGGATGGGCCCACATGAACGCCAGCAGCGCCCGCACCTGCGCGAACCGCTGCCACTCGTCGCCGGGCATCTTGCCCAGCAGCGAACCCTTGCCGTGCACGACCTCGTCGTGCGACAGCGGCAGCACGTAGTTCTCCGAGTACGCGTACAGGAGCGAGAACGTCATCTTGTGGTGGTGGTACTGGCGGAAGATCGGCTCGTGGCGCAGGTATTCCAGCGTGTCGTGCATCCAGCCCATGTTCCACTTGAACCCGAAGCCGAGCCCGCCCAGGTGCACCGGGCGCGACACCCCCGGCCAGGCCGTCGACTCCTCGGCCACGGTCGAGATGCCGGGCGCCTCGCGGTAGCACACGGAGTTCATCTCCTTGAGGAACTCCACCGCGTCGAGGTTCTCCCTGCCACCGTAGACGTTCGGCGTCCACTCGCCCTCACGGCGCGAGTAGTCGAGGTAGAGCATCGACGCGACCGCGTCCACCCGCAGCCCGTCGACGTGGAACTCCTTCAGCCAGTAGAGGGCGTTCGCCACGAGGAAGTTCCTGACCTCCCTGCGGCCGAAGTCGAACACGTAGGTGCCCCAGTCGGGGTGCTCGCCCCTCGCCGGGTCGGCGTGCTCGTACAGCGGCGTGCCGTCGAAGCGCGCCAGCGCCCAGTCGTCCATGGGGAAATGGGCGGGCACCCAGTCGAGCAGCACCCCGACGCCGCGCTGGTGCATCAGGTCCACGAACTTGCGGAAGTCGTCAGGCGTGCCGAACCTGGCCGTCGGCGCGTAGTAGGACGTCACCTGGTAACCCCACGAGCCGCCGAACGGGTGCTCGGCCACCGGCAGCAGCTCCACGTGCGTGAAGCCCAGGTCGGACACGTACGCGGAGAGCTGCTCGGCCAGCTCGGCGTACGACAGCCCGGGCCGCCACGAAGCCAGGTGCACCTCGTAGATGCTCATGGGGCCGTGCTGCGGCTGCCTCTCGCGCCGCTCGGCCATCCACGTGCCGTCCTCCCAGACGTGCTCGGACCTGTCCACCACGGACGCCGTCATCGGCGGCACCTCGGTCCGCCTGGCCATCGGGTCGGCCTTGTCGCGCCACATCCCGTCGGCGCCGAGGATCTGGTACTTGTACCGCTCGCCCACGCCCAGCCCGGGAACGAACAGCTCCCACACCCCCGACCGTCCCAGCGAGCGCATGGGGTAGGCGGTGCCGTCCCAGTGGTTGAAGTCGCCGACGACCCTGATGCCGCGCGCGTTGGGCGCCCAGACGGCGAACGCCGTGCCCTCGACGTCCTCGTGTTCCATGACGCGGGCGCCGAGCACCTCCCAGAGCCGCTCGTGCCGCCCCTCGCCGATGAGGTGCAGGTCGACCTCGCCCAGCGTGGGCCAGTGCCGGTAGGGGTCACGCATCAGGTACGGCTCCGCGCCCGCGTACTTGACGCTCAGCGCGTAACCGGGGACTTTGTCGAGCCCGGGGACGGTGACCTCGAACACGCCGTGGGCCTGGTGCTTCATGACGTGGCTCGTACCGTCGTCGAGCACCACCGTGACCCGCTCGGCCAGCGGCCGCAGCGTGCGGAAGACCACGCCGCCCGTGACGGTGTGCGCTCCCAGCACGGAGTGCGGATCGTGGTGCGCCCCGCCCGCCAGGCGGTCGAGCTCTGTCCTCATCGGCATACTCCCCACCTTGCCCCATGATGACCGTCCATCCCAGGCACTGCCCGCTATCACCGAGACAATCACCGAAAGTGCAAAATCCGGGTCCACCCACGGGCCGATCGGGGATCCTTTTTCCGTTCTTAACCGGGTCTTCGTAGTGTTCCGGGCCAGGGTGGCCGGTTGATCACGTTGGTGAGCTCATGAGGTGACGGTCAGCCACCGGGAGGGGAAGAGCGTGGTGGTCGATCATGTTCTCGGCGGCCGGGTGTGCATGTCGTCCCGGAGTGGTCGGGGCCGCCGTTATGTTCGCATTGCGGTCTTCCCGCCGGCCGGGCGGCGGAAACCCGCGTACGGCTCAACGACCGTACGCGGGTTTCCGGTCATGACCTCTTACGGGAAGTCCCGTCGAAACGCGGTCAGCGGCCGATGCGGACGTACCGCGTGCACACGAAACGCGACCCTCCAACGGGGGAACCCGCGCAGGCCGACCAGCTCTGCGGCGGATGGACGGGCCGCGACCGGGTGTTGAGCTTGTTGCCCTTGCCCGGCTGGAGAATGACCTTCTCCCGTGTGATGCCCGCGTAGAGGTCCAGTCTGGCCATCTCTCCGGGCCTCACGTTCAGAGCGTTCGCGTGGACCCTCCCTGTCTGCTTGTTACGCCAGAGTTTGGCGGTGACACCGCCTTTGCTGCTCTGCGCCAGCAGAGCGTACGTCGCAGCGTTCGCGCTGGGCGTCGTAACCGCGAGGAGGACCGCCGTCGTGGCGATGCCCGTGAGCGTTGCTATAAAAGGTTTCACGAAATTCCTCTTCCTGAATCCCGGGCTCATTCCTTGCTGCTGCCACCGGTTCGTTCTGGACTGCGGACCCGGTGTTCAACCTGTGCGTGGCGAGATGTGAGCATCATGCACCGGAAATCAATCTCCACCGTTGGGCGCATGACCAGCTCATAGTGGTGCAAGATTCTCGTGAAACCAGGCCGAGCAGTAAAGGACATTGACAGGACATCTGCCGGACGTTTCACCAGGTCATCGTGTTCAGCCGGCCGCCGGACACCACCTCTCCGGTCTGACCGGGGAGGTTCCACCGCCGCCGGTGTGGAGGCTGAGAAGTCGATCCTTGGCGTCATTCGCGCCGCACGGCCCGATGACGCGGTGCTCGGCGAGGAAGGCGGGCAGCAGGGCGCCCCTGGCGCTGTGCGCCAGTGGTTGGTGGACCCCCTGTGCGGCACGCTGAACTACAACGTGCGGTGACCGCTGGGTTTCGCCGGGCTTCCCGATCGGAGCGCTAGCCCCGTTTTCCGCACATGAGTGATCTTCAGCGGAGGTCTCGTGGATCGATGTCGAGGAGATCCAGGAGATGGAGTTGGAGGTCGGTGGGTTGCGGGATGGTCGGGGGTGACTGGCCGGTGCC
>NZ_SMJZ01000365.1 GCF_004348345.1 Nonomuraea longispora | reverse complement strand
GCGTCGAAGGCCGTCCCACTCACGATTCTGGGCGTCCTGTCCGTGATGCTGGTCGGCTACTGCGCCGCCGTGCAGGACGACGACGAGGAGGTCACCGCCGACTGCGTCATGCAGCTCGACGACGGCTCCTACCAGATCGTCGACGACGACCACTGCGACGATGACGACGGCGGCACGCACTACTACGGCGGGTCGCGCGGGGCCTACCTCTGGTACTACGGCGGCACGCGGGTCGGCAACCGCGTGCGCGGCGGCACCACCTACCGCCCGTCCAACGTCGACATCAACACCCGCAGCGGCAAGTCGATCCAACGCGGCGGCTTCGGGAGCAGATGGGGCGGCGGGGGCTGACAGGTGCGGCGCGAGCACGGCACTCCCAGGCCAGGCTGGGAGAAGACGATCGAGGGCCAGGGCCTGGCCTACCACAAGGCCGCACACCCGTCGGGGCTGAGCCGCCCCTACTGGGACGAGTCCGTCCACTACGTCCTGTCGATGGACGAGGTCGAGGCGCTGGAGGAGCAGGTCGAGGAGCTGCACGCGATGTGCCTCAGCACGGTCGAGCACGTGGTCTCGGCCGGCCGCTTCGCCGACTTCGCCATCCCCGAATGGGCGTGGGAGGACGTCGCGCGCTCCTGGGAACGCCGCGACCCCCACCTGTACGCCCGCTTCGACCTGCGCTACGACGGCACGGGCCCGGCCAGGCTGCTGGAGTACAACGCCGACACGCCCACCTCGCTGGTGGAGTCGTCAGTGATCCAGTGGTTCTGGCTGCAGGACCTGCATCCCGGCGACGACCAGTGGAACTCCGTGCACGAGCGGCTCATCGACCGCTGGTCCCGGCTGGGGCTGCCGCCGGGGCCCACGCACTTCGCCTTCACCAACATGGACGAGACGGGCGAGGAGGCCATGACCGTGGCCTACCTCCAGGAGACCGCCGAGCAGGCCGGCCTGCAGACCGTCTCCGTGGCCATGGAGGACATCGGCTGGGACTCACTCAACCGCCGCTTCGTCGACGTCGAGGAGCGGATGATCCGCTCGGCGTTCAAGCTCTACCCCTGGGAGTGGATGCTGGCCGAGGACTTCGGGCGGCACGCCGTACGGCACACCACCTGGATCGAGCCGCTGTGGAAGACACTGCTGTCCAACAAGGCGCTGCTGGCCCTGCTGTGGGAGCGCTATACCGGCCATCCCAACCTCATGCCCGCCTACCTCGACGGCCCCAGAGACCTCACCTCCTACATCGCCAAGCCGCTGCTCGGCAGGGAGGGGGCCTCCATGCGCATCGTCACCCCCGACGTCACCCAGGAGACACCCGGCGCCTACGGCCGCGAGGGATACGTGTTCCAGGGCTTCGAGGCGCTGCCCGTCTTCGAGGGGCAGCGGCCGGTGCTCGGCGCGTGGATGGTCGCCGACGAGGCCGCCGGGCTCGGCATCAGGGAGACCACCGGCCTCATCACCGACGACACCTCGTCGTTCGTCCCGCACCGCATCGCTGACTGACGTGCCCGCCGACCGACACCTGCCCGCGCCCGCTCCGGGCGGACCCGCACCCCTTGATTGGAACTGACGTGGCTCTTCTCGAACTCCTCGCCCGCGGCTCGGGCGCCATCGCCGCTTACGCAGCCGTCGGCGTGATCCTGATGATCGTCGGGTTCTATGTGATCGACTGGGCGACGCCAGGCAAGCTGAGCGAGGTCATCCGCAGCGAGCGCAATCCCAACGCCACCTTGCTGGCCTGCTCGGCCATGGCCGCCATCGGGCTGATCGTGGCCGCCTCGATCTGGTCGTCCGGCGGCCGGCTCACGGAGGGCCTCGCGGGCACGGCGGTGTTCGGGCTGGTCGGCATCGTGGTGCAGACCGTGGCCATGCTGATCTTCGACCGGGTGGTCGGCATCTCCGTACGCGACCTGGTCAAGGAGCCCGATCTGCAGCCGGGCGCGCGGGTGCTCGCGGTCACCCACGTCGCGATCGGGCTCATCACGGCCGTCGCCGTCATCTGAGAGGGGCGAACCACCGTTCCGGTCAGCCGAGCGGACCTGGCACTCTAGGAGGCGTGACAGAGCGGACCCGGGAGGACACCACACGCAGGCTCGAGCGGGCCATGGGCTCGCTCGGCACGGCGGCGATGGCGCGCATGGACGAGCAGTTGCCGTGGTTCCGGGCGCTCAGCGCCGAGGACCGGTCGTGGGTGGGGCTCGTGGCCCAGGCCGGCATCGCCGCGTTCGTCGAGTGGTTCTCGACCGCGGGTGAGGGGCGGCGCACTCCCAGCATCGAGTTCTTCGGCACGGCGCCGCGCGAGCTCAAGCGGTCGATCTCGCTCCAGCAGACCGTCGACATCGTCAGGGTCGTGGTCGAGGTGGTCGAGGCGCAGACCCACGAGCTGGCCGCGCCGGGCGGCGAGGACGAGCTCCAGCAGGCCATGCTGCGCTACACCCGCGACGTCGCCTTCGCCGCCGCCCACGTCTACGCCCGAGAGGCCGAGGCCAGGGGCTCGTGGGACGCCAGGCTCGAGGCCCTGATCGTCGACGCCCTGGTGCGCGGCGAGGTGGACGACGGACTGCACTCCTGGGCCGCCGCCCTGGGCTGGACCTCCTCCCCCGTCGTCGTCATCGCCGGGCACGCCCCCGAGGGCGACCCGCGCGCGGTCATCGACGGCCTGCGGGAGAAGGGCCGGCGCATCGGCATGGACCTGCTGGCGGGGGTCCAGGCCGACCGGCTGATCGTGATCGTGGGCGGCGCGGGCAGCGTCAACGACGCGGCCAAGCAGGTGGTGGCCCGCTTCGGCGTCGGCCCCATCGTCATCGGCCCCGAGGTGCCCGACCTGCACGCCGCCGCCAATTCGGCCAGGGCGGCGCTGGCAGGGCTCAAGGCGTCGTCGGGCTGGCCCGACGCGCCCAGGCCGGTGCACGCCGGGGACCTGCTGGCCGAGCGGGCGCTCGACGGCGACCTCGACGCAAGGCGGCAGCTCATCGAGAGCGTCTACCTGCCGCTCGCGGGCACTCCGCTGCTCGACACGCTGGCCACCTACCTGGAGCAGGGCACGTCGCTGGAGGCGACGGCCAGGTTGCTGTTCGTCCATCCCAACACCGTGCGCTACCGCCTGAAGAAGATCACCGAGCTGACCGGTTACCAGCCCACCGAGGGCCGGTCCGCCTTCACGCTCCAGGTGGGGCTCATCCTCGGGAGGCTCGCGGAGAGTGCGGTGAGCTGGTGCGCTCTAACGTAACCGCGCCGCCATCCCCACTGTAGGGTTCCTACAAATCACCCTGGACAAAGTTCGTACGGATCTCCATCCGCGTGTCGGAGTTCTACAGGGCATGGTGGATTTTGTGCTTGTACTCGTCGCTCCGGGCCAAGGTGCCCAAACGCCAGGCTTCCTGACTCCATGGCTTGAGTTGCCCGGTCTGGCCGACAGGCTGGGCTCATGGTCGGAGGTCGTCGGGGTCGATCTGATCGCCCAGGGCACGACCGCCGGCGCCGACGAGATCCGCGACACCGCCGTCGCCCAGCCGCTGCTCGTGGCCGCCGCGCTGGCCTCCGCCGAGGCGCTCGGCGCAGCCCCCGACCTCGTCGCCGGGCACAGCGTCGGCGAGTTCGCCGCCGCAGCGCTCGCCGGGGTGATCACCCCGGAGCAGGCGCTGTCGCTGATCCGCGACCGCGCCCAGGCCATGGCCAAGGCCGCCGCCATCACCGAGACCGGCATGACGGCCGTGCTCGGTGGCGTCGAGGAGGAGGTCCTCACCGCGATCGACAGGCACGGGCTCACCGCCGCCAACATCAACGGCGCCGGGCAGATCGTCGCGGGAGGCACTGTCGAGCAGCTGGCCGCGTTCAAGGCCGACCCACCCGCC
>NZ_SMJZ01000364.1 GCF_004348345.1 Nonomuraea longispora | reverse complement strand
GGACAACAGCGAGCCGGGGGTGGTGTTCCAGCTGCTGGTCTGCCCGATGCTCGACGACCGCAACACCACGCCGTCCAGCCTGGAGTTCACCGAGGCGGTGGGGTGGGACAGGGCCTCCAACCTCTACGGCTGGAGGGCGCTGCTCGGCGACGCGATCGGCACGGACGACGTCTCCCCGTACGCGGCCCCGGCCAGGGCGGCCGACCTCGCCGGGCTGCCGCCCACGTTCGTCGACGTGGGGGAGCTGGAGGTGTTCAGGGACGAGTGCGCCGGCTACGCGCTGCGGCTGGCGCAGGCAGGGGTGTCGACGGAGTTCCACCTGTATCCCGGGGCGTTCCACGGGTTCGACGTCGTGGTGCCCGGCACCGCGCTCAGCCGCAGAGCCGTGGAGGCGCGGGTGGCGGCGCTGGAACGGGCGCTCCACGGTTGACCCCTGGCACGCGAACCAAGCGTGCGCTAGGTTGGTTACGTGGATCTCGACTTCTCCCCGGCCGAGCGGGACTTCCGAGCCGAGGTTCGTGACTGGCTGCGCGCGCACGTGCCGCGACCGCTTCCTCCCATGGACACCGCGGAGGGCTTCGCGGCACACCGCGCCTGGGAGGCGCTGCTGGCCGGGGCGCGGCTGTCCGTCGTCTCGTGGCCCGAGCGGTACGGCGGACGCGGCGCCTCCCTCATCGACTGGCTGATCTTCGAGGAGGAGTACTGGGCCGCCGGAGCCCCCGCCCGGGTGACCCAGAACGGCATCTTCCTTCTGGGGCCGTCCCTCATGGAATTCGGCACGCCCGAGCAGCGCGACCGCTGGCTGCCGCGGATGGCGAGGGGCGACGACGTCTGGGCGCAGGCCTGGTCGGAGCCCGAGGCCGGCAGCGACCTGGCCGCCCTCACCTCCAGAGCAGAGCCCGCGCCCGGCGGCCGGCGGCTGTACGGCCACAAGACGTGGAGCTCGCGCGCCGCCCACGCCACCCACGGATTCGGCCTCTTCCGCACCTTCGGCACGCGCCACCACGGCCTCACGTACGTCATGTTCCCCATGGACGACGTCGTCGTCCGGCCGCTCGCGCAGCTCGACGGGCTGCCCGGGTTCGCCGAACTGCACTTCGACGGAGTGTTCGCGCCGGAGTCGATGGTGCTGGGCGAGCCGGGCGACGGATGGCGGATCGCGATGGCCACCACGTCGTCCGAACGCGGACTGACCCTGCGCAGCCCCGGACGTTTCCTCGCCACCGCCGATCGGCTCGTCGCGCTCGCCCGCGACGCCGACCCCGCCCTCGCCGACCGGGCCGCCCGATGCTGGATAGACGCGGAGGCGTACCGGCTGCACACGTACGCCACCGCGCGGCGGCTCATGGCGGGCGAGCAAGCCGGGCCGCGGGCCAGCATGGGTAAGGTGTTCTGGTCCGAGCTGGACCTGCGCATGCACGCCCTCGCCATGGACCTGCTCGGCGACCGGGCGGGCGACACGGCCTGGCTCGACGGGTTCCTGTTCGCGCTGGCGGGCCCCGTCTACGCGGGAACGAACGAGATCCAGCGCACCATCATCGCCGAACGTGTCCTCGGGCTGCCCAGGGCGGGGGTGCGGCGGTGAACTTCGGCTTCACCGGCGACCAGCTCGCCCTGGGCGCGACCGTACGCGACGTGCTGCGGGCGCACTGCCCGCCGTCCGAGCTGCGCACCGAGCGGCGGCCCGCCTGGAAACAGCTCGCCGGCCTCGGCTTCTTCGGGCTGCTGCTGCCCGCGGATTCCGGCGGCCTGGGGTTGTCGCCGGCCGACGTCCTGCCGGCGCTGGAGGAGACAGGGCGGGCGTGCCTTCCTGGGCCCGTCGTGGAGACCGCCGTGCTGGCGCCGTACCTGGTGGCGAGCCTGCCCGGCCTGGCCTCCGGCACGGTGTGCGTGAGCGTGCTGCCTCCGGGACAGGCGTACGCGGCGGACGCCGACCTGGCCGACCTGCTGGTGGTGGCGCGGGCAGGCGGCTGGCATCTGGTCCGCAAGGAGTCCGTACGCCTCGCGCCCCGCCCCGGCGTCGATCCGTGCCGGCCGCTGTTCGAGGTGGACTTCGAGGTGTCGGAGGAACTGGCAGGGTCGGTCGAGTCCGCGCTGCTCGCCGTCACCGTCGCCACGGCGGCGCAGCTCATCGGGGTCGCCAGGGAACTGCTCGCGGTCACCGTCGCGTACGCGCGGGCCAGGACGCAGTTCGGGGCGGCCATCGGGTCGTTCCAGGCCGTCAAGCACCGGCTCGCGGACGTCGCCGTGGCCGTCGAGTTCGCCGCGCCCCTCGTGCACCGGGCGGCCCTCTCGGCGGGAGGGCCGGCAGGGGCGCCGCGGCCCAGCGCCGAACGGGACGTCAGCGCCGCCAAGGCCGCCGCGGGGGAGGCCGCCGGCCTGGCGGCGCGGGCGGCGCTGCAGGTGCACGGGGCGATCGGGTACACCGAGGAGCTGGATCTGCGGTTCTGGCTCGCGCGGGCCTGGTCGTTGTCCGCCGCGTACGGCACCGCGGCCGCTCACCGCGCACGCCTGCGCACCGCCGTGCTCGGCGGCGGCCCGGGGCGGTACCCGTGAAGTTCGGTGTTCCCCTCGGGCTGCTGAATCCCGCCGCGTGGAAGGACGTGGCGGTGGCCGCGGACGAGCTGGGCTTCGAGTCGGTGTGGCTGCCCGAGCACCTGGTCCTCACCACCGACCTGTCGACGGCGGGCTACCCGGGCGGCACCGCGCCGGGGATCAGACCGGGTACGCCGTTGTTCGACGCGCCCGCGTGTCTGTGCTGGCTCGCCGCGTTCACCTCCCGCGTCAAGCTCGGCACGGCGGTGCAGCTCCTCGCCCTGCGGCACCCCTTCGTGTCGGCGCGGGCGTTCGCCACGCTGGACGTCGTCTCGTCGGGACGGGCCATCTGCGGGGTCGGCGCTGGCTGGTACCGAGGGGAGTGGGAGGCGACCGGCATCCCGTTCGGCACGCGCGGGGCGCGGCTGGACGAGGCGATCGAGGTGGTCAGGCGACTCTGGAGCGAGCCGGTGGTGGCTCATTCCGGGAGGTTCTACTCATTCCCGGAGGTCGCGTTCGAGCCGAAGCCGGTGCAGAGGCGGCTGCCCGTGCTCGCGGGTGGGGAGTCGGCCGCCGCCCTGCGCAGGGCGGCCCGGCTCTGCGACGGCTGGATCAGCATGCCGCACACGATCGAGTCGATCAGGCCGCAGCTCGACCGGCTCGGGCCGGGGGTGCCCGTGACGGTGCACGCCCACGCGCCGGCCTCCCCCGACGAGGTGCCCGCCTGGGAGGCGCTCGGCGTGGAACGGCTCATCGTACGGCCGTGGACGCGCGGACGCGAC
The DNA here is from genome assembly GCF_004348345.1 of Nonomuraea longispora. Lineage (GTDB taxonomy): Bacteria > Actinomycetota > Actinomycetes > Streptosporangiales > Streptosporangiaceae > Nonomuraea > Nonomuraea longispora. The sequence goes on along the minus strand of NZ_SMJZ01000364.1, from coordinate 585 downwards.
GCCGTCTCCCGGCTGGCCGCCTTCGCCGCCGACCACGGGCTCGTGTAGGGGGACCCGGTCAGGCGCGGTGGCGTCCTCTTCCGGGACGGGTGCCGCCCGCGCCGGCGAGTTGACGGCCGTCGTCGGGGCGGGTCGTCCTGCGGTGCCTGCGTCCCCTCAGCGGCAGGTCCTGCACGAACGCCTCGGCGCCGCGCGCCTCGCCGGGCCGCCTGGACTGCGCGCGACCCGCAGGACCGTGCTGTCCGTGCTGCCCCTGCTCCTGCCGGCCGGCGTACGGCGCCCTGGCGGGTTGCGGCGCACCGCCGGGACGGGGACCGTGGACGTCCGGCGAGCCGGGCTGCTGGCGGCGGTGGCGGCGGCCGCGCGACGGCAGGTCCGACGCGAACGCGGGCTCCTCGGCCAGCCGCTCGTGCCGCCGCCTCCGCCCGCGATAGGGCCCGCCGGACGTACGGTCCCGCCCGCTGGAGTCGCGGTCCGCACCGCTGCCGGACGTGTGGTCGGGCACGTTGCCCGAGGTGCGGCCGGGCACGCCGCCGTCGGGGAGCCAGCCGGCGTTGACGGGGCTGGCGAGCGGGCCGGGCGCTC
>NZ_SMJZ01000363.1 GCF_004348345.1 Nonomuraea longispora | reverse complement strand
GGGCGGGCACCGGCTGGGCGCCAGGGGCGAGGATGCTCATCACGTCGCCCGCCGACGCCGAGAAGGTCACGGTGCGCTGGTCGGCCGGGTCGGACTGCGCCGGGACCGCGGGTTTGACGGGCTCGACCAGGTCGGCGAGGCCGGAGGAATGGTTGCCGGAGGAATGGTTGGACGCGGCCGGCTGGCGCTGCGGCAGCGGACCCTGGACGGTGGTCGCGTCGGGGTCGGCGGAGGCGGCCACGGGCCGCGGCCTGGCGCTGCGGTCGGCGCGCTTGCCCGGACGCTCCGAGCGGCGCTCGGCGGGCCGGCTCGCCGACCGGTCCGCGGGACGCTCGCCCCCGGACTCGGCGGGACGCTCGGCGCGGCGCTCGGCTCGCTGCTCCGCGGGACGCTCGCGCTCGACGGGACGGGAGGCGCCCTTCCTGGCCGCCACGGTGCCACCGGCGCCGAAGCCGCCCTCCTCCGCGTCGCTGCGGATGTTGGCCCAGAACTCCTCGTCCTCGTCGTCGGAGGTCGGGTTGCCCCACTCGTCGACACCACGCCGGCCACGCTGACCGCTGCGTGCCGGCTTCGGCGCCTTGGGCTGGTCGATCGGGCTGAAGTCGGGGCTGAAGTTTCTCATCCGCGGCTCGTGCGCGGCGAACTCGTCCGTGGAACGAGCGTGGGTCGACTCCTCCTTCTCGGCCATCTCCTTCAGCCGTTCCGGAGGAAGCGAGCTCTCCCTGCGGTTCATCGAACGCATGCCCAGTGCCACGACGACGAGCACGAGGAGCACGACAGCGACCAAGCTCACTACGACCGCGATCATTGCACCACCCTCAAAGCCATGGCCTCCCTTTGGCACCGATGAGATCGCGCGGCCATCGACGCGATCTGCCCCCTTTGATCACCAGTGCCTAACGATTGGATCTGATTCTGTCGGACCACTATGAGCGTTGTCACACCCTACGTGAAGAATTGGTACATCTGCACTACACGTCGTGTCTGATCCCTCACCGAGCGTTGACCGCGGTGAGCCGTCCCCGGGCTATGGTCCGGTCCGCGATCTGCTTCAAGATCTCGGGAAGGTCGAGGGGAGGGGCTCCCTGCTTCCTTTCGACCTTGTCGTTCAGCGTGTAGACGGTGAAGCGGTAGGTGCCCGGACCGCAGGGGGGATCATAGCCCGGCTTCCCGCTCGGCAGGGGCGCCTGGCCGGTTCCTTCCGGGGGCTCCTCGGCGGCGTTGGGGCCCAGCTCGGTCGTGGTCGCCGGGATGTTGTAGAGCACCCAGTGCACGGTGGACGTCGATGGTGTATGGCTGTCGACCACGATCGCGATCGACTTCGCCTTGGGCAACGGCTGGCTCGACCAGCGCAGCGGCGGGCTGCCCTGGGCGCCCTTGCAGGAGTAGTCGCGTGGCAGCGGCTCGCCCTCGCGCAACTCCGGGCTCGAGACATGGACCTCCGCGATGTCCTCGGCCTGGGACCGGCCGATGAGGCTGCCGCAACCTGACAGTGCGAACGCGACGGTCACCGCTGTCACACCGACAGCGATGCGGCGCACGGGTGTCGCCGTGTTACACAGCCCCATGACGGACGATGCTACGCGCGTCTCGGCGGTGTGCAGACCGTTTCCCGATGGTCGGTGGCCGGTAAAGGATCCGAAACCGGTCAGAATCACGGCATCTCAGCCGTGAGGTTGCACACAAGGACCCTGCTCCACCCCCGGAGGACCTGGATCGGGCCTTCCCTCCGGACCCTTTCTGGCCTGCTGGTTCACCGTGGCGGGCAGCGGACGTGATCACGGAGCGTGACCCGACAAGACGGACATCGCGCTGTTCTCCGAACATACAGAAAAATCAGGTGCGCCAGATCGTACAGAACGGTAGAGAGGGTCGGTCGCGGGGCACCGCGCGCGCGAACGGCGGCTGCCACGTGCGTGAGGGCGCTCGCGCTGTGGTGCGGTCTGCGCTCGCCGGGCCTGGCTGGCACGAACGTGGCGCCGCCGACGTGGCCATGCTCGACAGCCTGCGGCAGGCCGCCATCGAGCATGGCACCCGCCCACGGAGGCCGTCGGCAGACACGCCGGGACGGCCCGTCGATCTTTACCACCCTCGAAGCCGATCTCCATGCCGGATTCGCGCCCTAAGCTGGTGCTGTGACCTCATCAGGCCCGATCCGTGATCCGGCGAATCGCGTTTCGCCCAAGGCCATCCGCCTGTGGTTGTTCGAGTCGTTGATCGCGTTCGTGTTCTTCCTGGGTGGTGCGCTGCTGGTGGCGCAGTGGCTCGACGGCAGCCGATGGTGGTGGGTCCCCGGCTGGTACGCCGACAACTCCTGGCTCCTGCCGGCCGCCGTGGTGGTGCTGCTGCTGCCGTTCCTGGTGGCCGAGCCGTTCGTACGGTACGCCGTGCACCGCTGGGAGCTCTCAGGCGACGTCGTCTACGCCAGGTCGGGGTTCCTGACCAGGGAGTGGGTTTTCGTGCCCGTGAGTCGCATCCAGACGGTCGACAAGGGCCAGGGGTGGCTGGAGCGGATGCTCGGTCTGGCCACGCTGGAGATCCGCACCGCGTCCCATGCCGGTTCCTCGACGATCAAGGGCCTCGACTACGGCGAGGCGGCCCGGCTCGCGGAGCAGCTCGCGCACCGGGCGGAAAAGCTCAGGGACGATGCCACGTGACCGCCTCGCGACGGCCCAAGGAGCTGCGATGACCGGCGGCGCACCTCACGACAGCCCTGAACCCTCATCCGGTGGCGACCCGCCGCGGCCGGACGACGCCACTGCGCCGGGCCCCGGAGGAGGCGGACACCCCGATCAGGCGGCCCCCCAGCCCTGGACGGTGCAGCCGCACCCGGGCGGCCCCCCGCCCTGGGAGCCGGAGCGGGCTCCGGGCGGTCCGCCGCCGCCCGCCGGAGGTCCGGAGCAGCCCCCTGGCGGCCCTCCGCCGCCCGCCCGTGCGCCGCTACGGCTGAGCCCCAAGGTCCTGCTCATCGATCCGGTACGCATGCTGCCCTCCCTCCTGCTCCCCCTGGTCGGGGTCCTGTTCGTGGGTGGCTTCTCGGCCAGGTCGTACGGATGGGCGGCCCTGGGCGTGGTCGGCACCGTGGTGTTCGCGATCGTCAGGTGGGCCACCTTCACGTACGAGATCGTCGGTGACCGCCTCGAAACGAAACGTGCGCTGATCAGCCGGTCCGTCCGTACCATCCCGCTGGAGCGGATCCGCGGCGTCGACGTGTCGACGCCGCCGATGCACCGGCTGCTCGGCCTGTCCGTACTCAAGATCGACACGGGGGCGAGCGGCGGCGACGAGGAGGCCGAGCTCAACGGGGTGACCCTGGCGGAGGCCGAACGGCTCAAGGCGGTCCTCCTGCGCCGCGCGGCCCGTCCTGCCGCCGACGCACCCGGCGCCCAGGAGCCGGAGCCGGCCGAACAGCCGATCATCCGCGTCCCGCGCAGATGGCTGCTGTACGGGCCGCTGTCCGGCGCGTACCTGCTGACCCCCTTCGCGCTCCTCGGCGGCGCGGTCGGGCTCACCTTCCAACTGGGGGACGACCTGGGCTTCGGCCGGACCGCCGCCCTGACCGTAGGGGAGTGGTTCTGGGAACGCCCCTACCTGCTGCTGGTCGTGGCCCTGCTGCTGGTGCTGGCGATGCCCTTCCTGGGCGGGCTGATGTACGCGGTCTTCAACTGGGACTTCTCCCTCAAACGGCGCGACCGCCACCTCGTGGCCGAACGGGGGCTCATCAACCGGCGCAGCGTATCGCTGGAGTCGGCGCGCGTACGCGGCTACGAGATCGTCGACGGCCTCGCGGAACGCTGGGCGGGTGTCGTACGCGCCTGGGCCATCGTGACCGGGCTCGGCGATTCGGAGACCCGCGGCCAGCTCCTTCCCGACGTTCCCCGTGCCGTGGCCTTCCAGGTGACCGGCGACGCGATCGGCCCCTTCCGCGCGGACCTGCGC
>NZ_SMJZ01000362.1 GCF_004348345.1 Nonomuraea longispora | reverse complement strand
GCACCCCCATCCCGGCCCGCGCGCCCGCCCGCCGGGCGTTCTCCCGCTGATCCGCCGCGGGCCGGCCAGGGGACACCGTCGCCGTCAGCGGGGCCCCGGCCAGCGCCGCCCACCCGCCGTCGTGGAAGCGCACCCATGCCCCGCCGAACGTCAGCTCGATGCCCGCCAGGCCCTCCGCGTTGCCCACGAGCCGGTTGGCCAGCCGCAGGCTCGGGGCGTCGGCCGCCCCCGACCGGGGCACGCCGAGGTGGGCGTGACCGGGCCGCCCGAGATCCTGCACGGTCGCGTACGGACCGGGCGCCAGCACCTCGATCATCACGTGCCCGTGGCCTCACTCCGTCCGGCGGGCATGGTCGCCATCTGCCACCCTCTCCTCACCTGGCCCTGGTCGCCGTCCTCCCGCAGCCCGTCCTCAGGACGGCGGGGCCTCCTCGCGTACGAACCGCACGCGCATGCCCGGCCGAAACAGCGACGGAGGGTCGGCCGTGACGTCCCACACCCGCACGGACGTGCGCCCGAGCAGCCGCCACCCACCGGGCGACGCGGTCGGATAGACCGCGGAGTAAGGGCCAGCGATCGCCACGGACCCGGCGGGCACCGACGTGCGCGGCGTGTCCAGCCTGGGCGTCTCCAGCACGGGGTCGAGCCCGGTGAGGTAGGCGAACCCCGGGGCGAATCCCAGCCACCCCACCACCAGCTCGCGCCCGCAGTGCCGGGCGACCACCTCGTCCGCGCCGATGCCGGCCAGCGCCGCCACGGAGTCGAGGTCCGCGCCGTCATAGACCACGGGGATCGTCACGGCAGGCCCCTCGGCCGCTCCGGCGCCGGCCTTGCCGCGTTCTTCGGCGACGAGGGCCGCCAGCCGATCGCGGAGCCGCGCCTGGTCCGCGCCCGGCGCCACCACGAGCACGGTCGCGGGCCCCGGCACGATCTCCGCCACGCCGGCGGGCCGGTCCGTCCGCAGCGCCGCGTCCAGCCGGTGCGACAACTCCAGCGAGCCCGTCTCCACGAGCAGCCCGTGCTCCCCGGCCCTGCGGATCACGTGAACGCCTGCAGGACGACTCCGGCCGCCAGCAGCGCGTCGCGGACCCGCTGGGCCAGCCGGACCGCGTCAGGCGTGTCTCCGTGGACGCAGATGGAACGGGCGACCAGCTGGACGGAACTTCCGTCAGAGGCCGTCACCGAGCCCTCCACGGCCATCTGACGGGCACGGGCCGCCACCACGACGGCGTCGTGGATGACCGCGCCCGGTTCCCTTCGCGGGACGAGCATCCCCGCGGGGGTGTAGGCGCGGTCGGCGAACGCCTCGTTCACCGTCGGCACGCCCGCGACCGCCGCCACCTCGTGCACGACCGAGCCGGGCAGCGTCAGCACCGGCAGCGTGGGGTCGTAGTCGGCCACCGCGTCGATCACCGCCCCCGCCTGCACCTCGTCGCGGCAGATCCGGTTGTAGAGGGCGCCGTGGGGTTTGACGTAGGACACCCGGCCGCCCATCGCCCTGGCGATGCCGTCGACGGCCGCGAGCTGGTAGAGCACCTCGGCGCAGAGCTCCTCCGGCTCGAGGTCCATCTCCCTGCGCCCGAAGTGCGCCCGGTCGCGGTAGGACACCTGCGCCCCGATCGCCACGCCGCGGTCGACGGCCGCCGCGCACGTGCGCCGGATGGTCACCGGGTCGCCCGCGTGGAAACCACAGGCCACGTTGGCGCTCGTGACGATGTCGAGCAGCGCCAGATCGTCGCCGAGCCGCCAGATGCCGTAGCCCTCGCCGAGATCCGCGTTGAGGTCGATCACCATGGCACCATCATGGCGCTTCACGGCTCGCGTGGTGCGACGAACAGGGTCTGAGTGGCCGTCCCGACCTCGCCATTCTCGTCATAAAGGGTCGAACGGGTCAGCCCACGACCGGCCGGGCCGAGCACGGTGGCCGACTCCATGCAGATCCACTCCGTTTCGGGCGACCGGAACAGGGAGATTGTCAGGTCCACGTTCGCGAAGAGGTGCGTGGCGAAGTCGACGGCGAGGCTGATGCCGTTGCCGCTGTCGGCGAACACCGCCAGGCGCTCCAGCGAGGTGATCTCCTCGCCCTCGACCAGCGGCATGCCGAGCCTGCCCCAGACCGTGGCCGGGCCGGGAGTCAGGGGGCTGCCGGTGACGAAACGCCAGTCGAGCGCCCTGCCGTACCCGAAGCCGGAGCTCAGCCACGAGCGCGCGTGCTCCTGCGAACGGGGCGGGACCGGCGCCGGCGGTTTCCGCGCCGGCGTGGCGTGGGTGCCGGCCTCCCGGATGCGCCAGGCGCTCGCCCTGGCGAACTCGCGGCCACCGGATCGGACGCTCGCCGACAGGCATTGCACGCGCTTGCCGTCACGGGCCACGTCGGTCTCGACCCGCAGCTCGGCCACGGGCACGGGCGCGAACACGTCGACCACCAGCCTCGACAGCTGCAGGCCTGGCCGCGGGGCCGTGCGAGCCAGCTCGTGCACGATCAGGGCGGTGACGGGCCCCATGTGCTGGGAGCCGGGATCCCACGGGCCCTGGGTGTGCTCCGACGCGCGGTAACGGCCTTCGCCGGCGCGGCTGTACATCGCCATAGAACGAAATTCTATGGCGAGCTAGATCTCGTCGGGAATGTCGGCGATGTCGTCGAGAGCCGCCGCGAGCTCCTCCGGGTCGCCGCCGATCCGCTCGGCGATCTCGATCAGCACGTGGAGCACGTCGTGGCGGTCGTGCCCGAGGTCGAGCAGGCGCTGCGCGGCCTCCCACAACTGCGGCGGATCGCCCTCCCACAGCCGGGTTGCGATCTCCTCGTGCCAGGCCAGGTGCTCCTGGTCGATGGCGCCGCCGTGGTCGATCTCGAGCAGCGTGCGGCGGTCGGCCTCGTCGGCGGGGTTGAGGTGGTCGAGGTCGACGTCGCCGTGCGTGCCCTGCAGGAAAGGGAAGGCGAAGACCCGCCTGGCCAGCGCCGACAGGTCGCCGTCCGGCAGCAGGCGCTCCAGCAGGGGCCGGTCGAGGCCGAACGACGTCGGATCGCGGTAGGCCTCGGGGAACTTGCCGATGGCCTCCCACACCGCGTCGAGCGTGGCCTTCAGCCCCTGCTCGGGCAGCGCCGTGCGCTGGGCGGCGAAGCGCACCCAGGCCGCCAGCACGTGCGGCATCGCCTCCTGCTCCGCCACGCTCAGCATCACCTTGCGCGGCAGCCAGTCGAGCAGGAACGTCTCGCACTTGGTGGGGCTGACCCGCAGCGGCCGGTTGAAGTCCTGCTCGCAGCCGTAGTCGATGATGTGGTCGGCGCAGCGCGAGGCGGCCGAGGGGTCGGACAGGTGCTCGGCGGCGTCGGAGGCCAGGAACTCCGCCGCCAGCATGGCCCGCCGCTCCCTGCTGTAGGGGGCCTCGATGTGCAGCGGCGCCGGCCGCTTGCGCCCGGGCGGCAGCGCCTTCAACCGGGCCCTGGCGAACGCGTGGTAGGCGCTGTAGCTGTCGCTCACCGGCGGCGGGGTCTTCGGCTCCTTCGTGGCCTTCATCGCCGACTCCAGAAGGGCCCTCGCCTGCTCCGGCTGGATCTCCTCGAACAACAGCATCGGGTTGCCCGCCGCCTCGGCCCTGGCCTGCTCGATCAGCTTGTCGACCTGCGAGGAGACCCAGGCGTCGCGGGTCATGCCGCTCATGTTGTAGTCGACGACCATGACGAGCGCGTGACGGTCGGCCGGGGTCTGGCCGTCGTTCCACCGGTAGGAGAAGGTGCAGATCACCGTGTCCTGGTCGCCGTAGGCGTCGCGGGAGACGTAGCAGCCGGCCGGTTTCACCGCGCCCACCCTGTCGGCCCAGCCCGGCCTGGCCACCCCCGACTCCATCATGGCGAGCGCCGCGCCCTCGGCCTTGGCGCCCTGGCGGGCCGTGCCGAGGTAGGCCAGGCACATCAGCAGGGTCAGCGAGGCCGGCGTGCCGGCCTTGGCCGCGTAGTCGACGAGCCCCTCACCGAGAACC
>NZ_SMJZ01000361.1 GCF_004348345.1 Nonomuraea longispora | reverse complement strand
CCCACTACCCCTGGATCTTCCTCATCGACGAACTCGACAACGTGCTGCGGCCCGTCACCCGCGCCGAACTCGACACCCCCGGCACCATCGGCCTCTACCGATCCAACCTCGTCGCGATCGGCCGCCAGGACCACCTCGACGCCCTGCGCCCCTGGCACACCACCCCCACATGAACCACGCCACCGCCACGGAAGGGTCAAAAACCAGCCAGGAGCCCCTGACCAGGCACCCAGCACCACCGCCCGCCACATACTGTGGGTTACGGCGACACGGCACCGGCGCCACGCCCACCCGCCGGCCGATCGCCCCACACACCATGACAGCGGTGACCACCACCACCTTCAAGGGGCAGCGCACGAACAGGCTCCCGGCAGAGGTGACCAGCTTCATCGGACGTCGGCACGAAGTGGCCGAGGTCAAACGACTCCTGGCCGCATCCAGAACCGTCACCCTCACCGGCGTCGGCGGCGTCGGCAAGACCCGCCTGGCCCTCCGCGTCGCCCAGAAGCTACGCCGAGCCTTCCGCGACGGCGTATGGCTCGCCGAACTCGCCACCCTGCACCAGCCCGGCCTGCTCGCCGAGACCGTCGTCGAAGCCCTCCAAATCCGCGGCCACACCGCGCCCCCCATCGACGTGCTCACCGGCCACCTGCACGACAAGCACGCCCTGCTCATCCTCGACAACTGCGAACACCTCGTCCACGAATGCGCCGTCCTCGCGGAAACCCTCCTACGCGCCGCACCCGACCTGCGCATCCTCGCCACCAGCCGCCAGGCGCTCGGCATCCCCAGCGAACAGGCCATGCCCGTGCCGCCCCTGCACCTGCCCGACGGCCACACCCCACGCCCCAGCCTCGCCACCCTCGCCCAGACCGACGCCGTCCGCCTGTTCACCGAACGCGCCAGAGCCGTCCTGCCCACCTTCGCCCTCACCGAGGACAACCGCGAGGTCATCGCCCGCATCGTCCGCCGACTAGACGGCCTGCCCCTGGGCATCGAACTGGCCGCCGTCCGCCTGCGCGCCCTGTCGGCCCAGCAACTGCTCGACCGGCTCGACGACCGCTTCCGCCTGCTCAACGCGGGATCACGCGCCGAACTGCCCCGTCACCAGACCCTACGAGCCCTCATCGATTGGAGCTACGCACTGTGCTCGGACGAAGAACGACTCCTGTGGGAACGGGCCTCGGCCTTCGCCGGCGGCCTGGACCTGGAAGCCGCCGAAACGATCTGCTCCGGCCGCGGAATCGACCGCCACGACATCGTCCACCTGGTGATCGGCCTGGTCGACAAATCCGTACTGATACGCGAAGACCACCCGTGCGGCCTCCGCTACCGGATGCTCGACACCCTCAGCGCCTACGGCCGCGAACGCCTGGCCGCCTCAGGCCAGCAGGACTGGCTGCGCGAGCGGCACGCAGGTTATTACCGCGACCTGGCCGCACGGGCCCGGGCGGACCTGTTCGGCCCCCGGCAGGTGCACTGGCTCACCCGCCTGCACCTCGAACACGCCAACCTGCGCACCGCCCTCGAACAGTCCTACACCGGACCAGACGGCGCACGCGCCGGCCTGACCATGGCCACCGACCTGCTCTACCACTGGACCACCAGTTATTACCCGGCTGAAGGCCGCCGCTGGCTGCAGCAGGGACTCGCCGCCTGCGACGTCCCCGACGACGTACGCGCCTGCGCCCTGTGGGCCGGCGGCTGGCTGGCCATCATCCAGGCCGACGAACCCGCCGCCACCACCATGCTGCACGACAGCCGCCGCGCAGGGGAGCGGCTGCACGACCAGCACGTCCTCGGCTACGTAGCCCTGTTCTCCGGCATGATCGCCATGAAAGAGGGCCGCACCGCCGAAGCCATCACCCTCTACGAACAGGCCCTGGCCCGGCACCAGGCCTTCGGCGACCCGGGCGGCACCGCACTGTCGCTCATCCGGCTGACGCTGGCCTACAGCCACGCCGGCGACACACCCTCCGCCGTCGCCGCGGGGGAGCGGTGCCTGGCCCTGTGCGAAAGCCACCACGAAAGCTGGCACCGCGCGTACGCCATGATGGCACTCGGCATCCAGGCATGGCGGCAAGGAGACCTGTGCCGCGCCACCGACCTGCAACACAAGGCACTGACGGTCACCCGCAGCCTCGGCGACTACCTCGGCATCGGCATCACCGTCGAAGTGCTCGCCTGGATCGCCGCCACCCAGCGCCGCCACCAGCGCGCCGCCCGCCTGCTGGGCATCCTGCAGACCGTGTGGGCGTCCGCCGGCGCACCCCTGTCCGGCTACGGCCACCTGGCCGGCCACCACGACGCCTGCGAACAGAACACCCGTCAGGCACTGGGGGAGGACGCCTACAGCGCGGCCGTGCGACGCGGCGCCCGCATGCCGCTGGACGAGGCACTCGCCTACATCCTGCAGGAAGAGCCGCTCACCGGCCGCGGCAAGGGCAGACAGCGGCTGGACCGGCTGACCCGCCGCGAAAGCGAGATCGCCCACCTCGTGGCCCGCGGCCTGACCAACAAAGAGATCGCCGCCTGCCTGGTGATCTCGCAGCGCACCGCCGAAGGTCACATCGAGCACATCCTGACCAAACTGGGTTTCAGCTCCCGCTCCCAGATCGCGGCGTGGGCAGGGGAGCAGGCCCGCACCCAGGACCGGCCCGCGGCAGGGAGGTGACCCGCCCGGTCAGTGCACGCAGCCGCCGCCGGCCGGCAACTCGAACCACGCCACCTGCCCGCAGACGCCCCAGCAGCACGCCAGCCGCGCCAGCAACGACCGATGCGGCGCAGGGCCCGGCCGCGCACCCGGACCGGCGAACACGCCGCTCACCTCGCAGCGCAGCAACCCGTCCTCCACCCGCAGTTCGAGCCTGATCCGGCCGTCGCAACGGCGCAGCGCGTCGGAGACGAGCTCGCCGACGAGCAACTCGGCGGTCTCGGCCTGCCGGTGCAGACCCCACGCCGACAACCGCGCCGTGGCCAGCCGGCGCGCGGCACGCACCGCCGACGGCCGCGCCGACAACGACCACGACGCCTCACGCTCGCGCCCCGCCCATCCGGTGCGTACGGCGAGCGCGTCGGCCACGGCCAGGAGCGCGTTGCGGGAGGGGAGTCGTACGGCGGGTGTCCGGGGGCGGGCTCCTCGCCGGTCGATGGCGCGCAACGTCCGATCCTCTCCCTCGGGGGCTGGTGAGTGGTCCTCACGTAGCTTGCCGCCGCACCCCCAACCACAAGACGGGAGAAATACCCATATAGGTACCTATTAGGTGGCACGTGGACGCCGGCCCACCACAATGAACACCATGAACACCCGCGCCGCCGCCCAACGCTTCGCCGACACCTGGCAACACGGCTGGACCCACCACGACACCGACGCCATCATCGCCCTCTACCACGACGACGCCGTCCACACCAGCATGCCCTTCCGCCCACCCCACCAGGGAAAACACGCCATCGCCGACTACATCACCTGGTCATTCACCGGCGAGACCGACCCCCACGTCACCTTCGCCGCACCCCTCGTCGACGGCGACCACGCCGCCATCGAATTCCAGGTCCACGCCCTCGACAACGGCCGCCCCACCACCCTCGCAGGCTGCGTCTTCGTCACCTTCGACCCCGACGGACTCGCCGTACGCACCCGCGACTACTGGCACACCACCGACCGGCACCCCGGCCACCACACCGGCTAACGCGCCACCCGGACCGGCCCCGCACCCGAAGCCGCCGCCGGCCGCGAAGCCACCGGCGCGACCGGCGGCGGCGCCGGACGCTGATGCACCGGCTGCCCGGCGTCCTGCCCGGCCTCCTGTCCGGCACGCCGCTCGGCGCATCCGCCCGCGCAGTAGCCGTTCGACACGATCAGCCGCCCCCGCAACGCCGTGTACGCCTCCTTGCCCGAAGCGGGCAGAACCCCCTGACACACCTGGCATAACACCGACTGGATCCCCACGTGCTGCTCCTCTCGCGGCGCGAATGGCAGAATCCCCACCC
>NZ_SMJZ01000360.1 GCF_004348345.1 Nonomuraea longispora | reverse complement strand
GACGTATATAAGAGACAGGTACGGGGTGCGGGCCCGAGCCCGGCGCGGGGCGGGGCACGAGGTTCGGCATCGAGGAGCCTCCCGGCGCGGGGAATCCCAGGGGATCGTCCTGGTGCCCCGTGATCGCCTCGCGCAGCGCGGTCGCGAACTCCGCGCAGGTCGCGTAGCGCTGCTCGGGCGCCTTGGCGAGCGCGCGCAACATCACGGCGTCGACCTGCGGCGGCAGCTCGGGCCTGAGCTGCGACAGGGGCGTCGGCTGCTCGGCCAGGTGGGCCCAGAGCAGCGCGATGTCGTTCTCACGCTGGAACGGCAGCCGCGCCGACAGCGCCTCGTAGACCACGCAGGCCAGCGCGTACTGGTCGCAGCGGCCGTCGATGTGCTCCTTGTTGATCTGCTCGGGCGACATGTAGCGGGGTGTGCCGATGAACTGGTCGGTCTGGGTCAGCCCGGAGATGGACGAGCGGTGCTTGGTGATGCCGAAGTCGGTCAGGTAGACGTGGTCACCGGCCAGCAGGATGTTGGCCGGTTTGACGTCGCGGTGGATCAGGTCGTGCGCGTGGGCGGCGTCGAGCGCGGCGGCGACCTGGGCGAAGATCCGATTGGCCGGCCCGAGCGGCAGCGGCCCCCGGTCGTAGATGAGGCGGCGCAGATCGAGTCCGTCGACGTAGCGCATGGCAATGTAAAGCACGCCGTCGGCGTCGGCGTTCGCCTCGTAGATCGGGATGATGTTGGGATGTTCGATGCTGGCGACCGTCCTGGACTCCAGGATGAACCGCTGCCTGAACCGGTCGTCGACGCTGAGCACCGGGTTGAGGATCTTCAGCGCCACCCGGCGGCTCAGCCGGGGGTCGAGCGCCAGGTAGACGACGGCCATGCCGCCCTTGCCGACGATGTCCTCGATGTAGTAGCCGGCCACCTCCTGGCCGATGAGCGATCTTTCGTTCACGTGCATCACGTCTCGGTGGGGTGGCCGCAGTAGCCGCAGAAACGATGCGCGGGGCCGAGCTTCATACCGCACGAGGTGCAGTACTTGATCGCCGGATCCGGCGCGGTCATCACCTGCTGCTGCTGCGGAGCTGCGTGGAACGGCTGGGAGCGCCGTACGACCACGGTCTGGTGGGCGCCGTCGTCAGGCGGTGGACCGGCCGCGAGCGGCTGTGTCGGTGGTGTCGCCCCTTCAGGAGCGCGGCGGCGCCACAGCAGATACGCCCCGCCGCCCGCGGCCACGAAGAGAATCGCGGCCGCCAGGAGGAACGGCCACAGCGGCGTGGAGCCGGCCGGCTCGGCCGCCGCCTCCCGCGTGCCCTGGTCCTCGGGGCCGCCCCGCTTGGCCAGCGAGGTCTTGAGCAGTTCCTCGGCCACCACGTTGCCCGGGTAGAGCTCGAGCACCCGCTGGAATCCCGGCGCCGCCTCCGTGAAGTATTTCGTGTGGTAGCGGGTCAGCGCCGCCTCGAACGCCGTGTCGATCGCGCCCCTGCGCGCCTCGACCCCGGCCTCCGTGAGGATCTTCGTGATCTCCCTGACGCCGATCATCCTGGCCTCCTCGCCGCCGCCGACGAGCAGGCCGATGACGTGGCCGTCCTTGTCGCCGATGACCGGCGCGCCGATCATGCCCTTGTCGGCCAGCCCGCCGAGCTTGACCGGCTCGTCCACCTTCTTCTCCGGGTCGGCGAAGGGCCGGCCGGTCTCGCCCGACGCGCCGCCCTTGCCGAGGTGGGCGATCTCGACGGTGTGGGTGGTCTTCGGGCCGGGACGGCCGAGGAATCCGGCCACGCTGGTGGGCGCGCCCTGCTGCTCGGGCACCTTGTCCGCGAGCGGCGCGGTGGGCATGCCGACGCTTCCCGTCACCGGGTCGAGCGGAACGAGCACGGCGGCGCTGTCGGGCTTCGGCCCGGCCTTGGCGAGCTTGAGCTGGTAGCCGTCGGCGCTGGCCGGCGACACGTTGGGAAAGGCGGTGATCTCCGTGGTCACGTTGACGATGCAGGTGGCCGTCTCGCTCTTGGGCGGATAGCAGTCCTGCAGGTGCCGGTCGAGCAGGTCGTCGGAGAGCTTGTGCTCCTTGTCGTCATCCGTGATCTCGACGTCGTGGTACTCGGCGAAGATCTTGTTGGCCGCGCGTACGGCGACGTCGTCGTCGTTCACCGCCAGGCGGCGCAGCGCGACGACGCTCCCGTCGGGGTTGACGACGGTGCCCGTGCCTTCGGCGAACGGGAAGTCGTAGGACCGCTCCACATGTTTGAGCCGGCCGACGTGGTCGAGCAGAGTGATCTCCACGTGGGACACGGCCTCCAGTCGCACCACGGCCGGGCTCACCAGGTCGGTGATCCCGCTCGGGTGCTCGTGTGCGGCGACCGGTATCGCGACCAGCACGAGCGCCGCCGCGACGCCACTGGCAAGAGCTCTGAGGCGCGCCATCTCTCCGCTCCAAACCGCAGGATTAGGACCAGCGTCCCAATCGGGTGCCGTAAGTCAATAGACGACCGCGTAGACAAGCGCTTGCTCGGGGACATCGCGTACGCGGATGGGGTTCGTGATCGGCGTCGACGTCGGTGGCACGTTCACCGACGTGGTCCTTCGCGCCAAGGAGAGCCGGCGCGGCACGTTGGCCGTGGCCAAGGTATTGAGCACCCACTACGACCCCATCGCGGGAATCCTCGCCGGCGTTACGCGCGCACTCGGCGACCGTGACCCTGCCCCGTGGGCGGCAAGGGCAGCTTCGGCGGGCGTCGGGCGGGCACCGGCGTGCCCATCAAGCACCCCTGACAAGGTCGTGGGCGACGTACGGGCGCTGGTGGCCGGCACGGCGGTGGCGGCGGCGCGGCTGGAGAGGCTGATCGGCGAGTACGGCGAGCAGGTGGCGGACGGCGTCGACGCCTACCTGGACCACACCGAGACCGTGACCAGGGCCGCGCTGGCCGAGTTGCCGCGGGGGCGGTTCGAGGCGTCGTACCCGATCGACGACGACGGTATGAATCCCGAGAGACCACATCTCGTTCGCGTGGCCGTCACGCTCGGCCTCCAGCGGGCCGTGCTCGACTTCGCCGGCACCGGCCCGCAGGTCCCCGCCGCCGTCAACGCCTCGGCCTCCCGGTCCCTCGCCGCCGCCGTCTTCGCGCTGCGCTGCTTCCTCGACCCGTCGATCCCCATGAACGACGGCTGCCTGCGCGCCATCGACGTGCGCCTGCCCGAGGGCTCCCCGCTCAACGCCCGCTCAAGCGTCATCGCGACGGGACCGTCGAGCGCCTGGCGTCGAAGGTCAACGTCGAAGGTCAACAACGTGCGGTTCGCGGCGGGCGAGGCGTTCATCGTGGAGACGACGGGCGGGGGCGGCATCGGCCCGCCGGGCGAACGGGACAGGCAGGCGATCCTGGCCGACCTCGATGCGGGGCGCGTCACCCCCCGAGGAGCGGCCGAGGACTACGGGTTCAGCCTCTGAGACGCATCGACTGGGCGGGGTCGAAGGTCACGGAGAAGGGCGCCGGTTCGTAGACGGACTTGCTGCTCGGGCTGACCACCTCGACGGCGAGGGACAGATCGCCGGGAGAGTACATCAGGTCCACCCCGTCGGACACTGCCTCGGGAACGACGACGAGGTCGGCGATGTAGAAGTTCTCGTCGTTGTAACCGACGTGGACCGTGGTCAGACACTCCAGTTCGGGCGGCGCCGCATTCTGGAGAATGATCACCAGCCGGGTGATCACGCGCTGGTGCAAGGGGTGGGGGCAGGGCTCACTAGGAGGCTCCCGATGAAGAGCTCGTATCGGTTCCCGTCGTCGGGGAACTCGAGCAGGTCGTCGACGGTGAACGGCGGCGCACCCGGGAGAACCGTGCGCCTCGTGGTCGGCTCCTGCGCGGCCGTTCCGCTCTTCGGTTCGATCGTCGCCATTGCGGTCACCCGCCCGGTATCGGGAGCCTCGCCCTCGCCCACACGCCACTTCCTCGAAGCTCCTCACTGGGAGCGACGGGGACGCCACTCCTCGGCGCCGTGCCGGACCGCCCGGTACACCGCC
>NZ_SMJZ01000035.1 GCF_004348345.1 Nonomuraea longispora | reverse complement strand
CGACTTCTTCGCCGAGAGCGGGCGCGGGTTGTTCCTGGTGGAGGCACAGGCCGACCGGTGGGGCGCGGTCCAGCACAAGAACGGCAAGTACGTCTGGTTCACCCTGCAGTGCCACGGCGGACAGCCCGCGAGCGAGACGCAGCCCGCCGACCCCCCCCGGTTGCCACGAACGCTAAGGAGAACACCATGGCCCCCGTCGTCCTCCCCCACGACGTCACCGGCTCCGGACCGCACCACGTGATCGTGTTGCACGGCTGGTTCGGCGACCGCACCTCCTTCCGCAAGGTCCGCCCCTATCTGAACGGCGACGCCTTCAGCTACGCCTTCCCGGACTACCGGGGGTACGGCGAGGCACGCGACCTCACCGGCGACTACTCCCTCGCCGAG
This sequence comes from Nonomuraea longispora, assembly GCF_004348345.1. Taxonomy (GTDB): domain Bacteria; phylum Actinomycetota; class Actinomycetes; order Streptosporangiales; family Streptosporangiaceae; genus Nonomuraea; species Nonomuraea longispora. The sequence continues at coordinate 51,925 of NZ_SMJZ01000035.1, read as the reverse complement.
ATCTCCGGCGACGTGATCGCGCTCGCCGACAAGCTGGGCTGGGAGACGTTCTCCCTGGTCGGTCACTCGATGGGCGGGACGGCGATGCAGCGCGTGATGGTGGACGCGCCCGGACGGGTGCGCCGGCTCGTCGGCGTCTCCCCCGTGCCGGCCTCCGGCGTGCCGTTCGACGAGCAGAGCTGGGCGCTGTTCTCCGGGGCCGCCGAGGAGCCCGGCAACCGCCGGGCCATCATCGACCTCACCACCGGCAACCGGCTTCCCGGCGCGTGGCTCGACGAGATGGTGGCCGGCTCGCTGGCCAACGCCACGGTGACGGCCTTCCGCGCCTACCTCGACGCCTGGGCCAAGACCGACTTCCACGACGAGGTGACCGGTTCGGCCACGCCGGTGCTCGTCATCGCCGGCGAGCACGACCCCGCGTTGTCCGCCGACGTGATGCGGGGCACCTGGCTGCAGTGGTACACCGACGCCGAACTGCTGACCTTCGCCGACGCCGGCCACTACGCGACGGACGAGACGCCGCTCGCCCTCGTGTCGGCCATCGAACGTTTCCTGGCCGCCTGACCGATCCCCTTGGAGGGTTGCCCGTGAGTACGACGGTCAACGTGTTCGACCCGCGTATCTACGCACAGGGCACCCCGCACGAGACGTACCGCCTGCTACGTGACCACGAACCGGTGCACTGGCAGGAGGAGCACGAGGTCGGAGACTGGCCGGCCGGGCCGGGGTTCTGGGCGGTGACCCGCCACGCGGACGTCGTGCGCGTCCTGCGCTCGCCCAGCGAGTTCAGCTCCTGGCTCGGCGCCACCCAGATCCGCGACCCCGACCCGGCCGACCTGTCGTTCATCCGGCGGATGATGCTCAACCTCGATCCGCCGGACCACGGCCGGCTCCGGCGGATCGTCTCCGGCGTGTTCACGCCGAGGCGCATCGAACGTTTCACCGCCGGCATCGCGGCGCGGGCCCGGCTGCTCCTCGACGAGATCGCCGAGCGGGGCGAGTGCGACCTGCCGGTGGACGTGACCGACGACTATCCGATCCACAACCTGGCGGATCTGCTCGGCATCCCCCTCGCCGACCGCGACCAGATCCTGGAGTGGACCAACCGCGTGATCGGCTACCAGGACCCCGACCATGCGACCGTCGAGCGCGGCCCCGACGGCAAACCGGTCAACCCGCGCTCCCCGGCGATGCTCAAGGACATGTTCGCGTACGCCCACGCGCTGGCCGACCGCAAACGGCGCGAGCCGGCGGACGACCTCATGACGGCCCTGGCCACGGCCGAGGTGGGCGGGCAGCGGCTCACCGATCCCGAGTTGTCGATGTTCTTCTTCCTGCTGGTCATCGCGGGCAACGACACCGTGCGCTCGGCCCTGCCCGGCGGGCTGGCCGCGCTGCTCGGCCATCCCGTCCAGCATCGCCGGCTGCTCGACGACCCCGAGTTGCTCGATTCCGCCATCGAGGAGATGTTGCGCTGGCATCCACCGGTGCTGAGCTTCCGCCGCACGGCCGTACGCGACGTGGTGCTGGGCGAGCGGCACATCGCCGCCGGGGACAAGGTCGTCGTCTTCCACGGCGCCGCCAACTTCGACGAGCGGCGTTTCCCCGACCCGATGCGGTTCGACATCGCGCGCCGGCCCAACGATCATGTCGCGTTCGGCGACGGGCCGCACGTGTGCCTCGGCGCCCGCTTCGCCCGGCTGCAGTTGCGCACGTTCTACAGGGAGCTGCTGTGGCGGCTGCCGGACATGCGGCTCGCCGGGCCTCCCGAGCGGCTGGTGTCGAACTTCATCGGCGGCATCAAGCACCTTCCGCTGACCTACACCCCTTCTCCTCGCCTGGGGGCCGCATGACCGCCGACCGCCCCGGCGCCGCGGGCTCGAAGACCATCGACACGGGCCTACGGCTGCTGGAGATCCTCAAGGACCATCCTGACGGGCTGACGATCACCCAGCTCGCGCAACTGGCCGGGATCCACCGCAACGCGGTCTCCCGCCACCTCGTCGCGCTCGGCAACCACCGGCTGGCCGCCAGGGTCGGCAACCGCTTCACCCTGGGCCTCGGCATCGTCGAGCTCAACGCCGCCGTACGGCACCGGCTGCGCACCGCCGCCTCCGCGGCGTTGCAGGCGCTGGCCGACACGTGCAACGCCACCGCGTTCATCACGGTGCTCGACATCGACGAGAGCCAGGCGGTCGTGCTCACCGTGGCCGAGCCGCGCGCCTCGCGCATCCACGTCACCTACCGCGCGGGCACCCGGCACCCCTCGAACCGGGGCGCCTCGGGGATCGCGATCCTCGCGGGCCGCCGTCCCCGCGACGGCGAGCGCTCCGAGATAGCGCAGGCACGCGCCGCCGGCTACTCGGTCACCGAGGGGGAGCTGCAGCCGGGAGCGTGGGGCGTCGCCGCCCCGATCTCCATCGCGGGGCGCCCGGCCGACGCGAGCGTGGGCATGGTGACCATCGGTGAGCGTGACGCGGACGAGATCGCACCCATCGTGCTCAGCGCCGCGAGGGAGATCGCCGGTTTCCTCTAGGGCACGGGACTGTGCTCAGCGCACGCCCTTGACCAGGTGGATCGCGGCCGCGCCGAGCAGCACGAAGCAGGCGGCGATGACGAACAACAGGCCCTTGCCGAACCCGGACACGGTGACCGCGACCAGGAAGGACGTCACGTCACCCGCCATCCCGACCCAGGCCAGGCCGATGGCGGCCAGCGCGGCGGAGCCGAAGACGAAGGGTTTGCGGCGTCCCGTCCGGTCCGAGAGCCATCCGCCGAGCAAGGCGCTGAGCAGGCTGGCGACCGTGAGCTAGACGGACGACACGAACATCAGATTCGCCGCGGCCGCCTGTGGCCGGCGCAGGTGGTCGAGCAGGTAGAAGACCTGGTACGCCACCAGCGCCGAGAAAACAGGGCGACGCCGCACACGCGCGTCGAGGTCACCGTTCGGAGGCGGCGGTCCTCGACTGGACCTGCCGAACCCGCTCCACGTCCAGCTTGGTCGTGCGGTCGAACCGGTAGATGCCGTTCTCCTCCTGGAACACGTCGGTCAGCTGGGTGTAGCAGTAGCCGAACATGTCGGGGTTGTCCAGCAGCACCTCGGTCAGCCCGGCGAACCGCTCGTGGAACTCGTCCTCGGTCCGGACCCGCTGCCCGTACCCCCAGGACGTCTGCCGGTCCTTCCTCTGCGCTGTCCCTGCCAGCTCGGGGTTCCACCAGATCCCGCCGTACTCGCTGACGAAGTACGGCTGTCCCCGGTAGGCCACGGAGATGGGCAGACCGTCGACGTCGTTGACGAACGGCTCGTCCTTGCTCAGGCCGGCCATCAGCCCGGCGAAGGCTGAGGGCTCCTGTTCGTAATTGTGTGAATCGTAGATGTCGGTTTCCAGCACGCGGTGGCTGTAGCCGGACGCGTCGATGACCGGGCGGGTGGGATCGGCGAGCTTCGTGGCCAGGAACATGCCGCGGGTGACGTCGTCGAGCTGGGCGACGCGGTCGTGGATCGGCTGGCGGGTCTCGTTGAGCGGGCACCAGCCGATGATCGACGGGTGGGAGACGTCCCGTTCCAGAACCTCCAGCCACTGGGTGACGAAGGACGCGGTCGGCCGCTGCTCGCGCCCGTCGTGGGCGCCCCAGTCGCCGAACTCCCCCCACACCAGGTAGCCCAGCCGGTCGGCGTGGTAGAGGAAGCGCTCCTCGAACACCTTCTGGTGCAGGCGCGCCCCGTTGAAGCCCGCGGCCAGCGCCAGCTCGATGTCCCGCAGCAGCGCTTCGTCGCTGGGCGCGGTCATGAGGCCGTCGGGGTAGTAGCCCTGGTCGAGGACGAGCCGCTGGAAGACCGGGCGGCCGTTGATGAGGACCCGCTTGCCGTCGATCGCGACGGAGCGCAGCCCGGCGTAGGCGTCCACGGTGTCCGTGACGGCGCCGCCGGCGTCGAGCAGTTCGACCTTCACGTCGTAGAGGTGGCCGTCGCCGGGCTCCCACAGGCGCACCCGGTCCTCCGGGAGCTGCAGGCGCAAGGACGGGGCGAGGTCCGCGTCGGCGCGGGCGGTCGCGGTGGCGACGGCGCCGTCCTTGTCGGCGACGGTCACGCGGACCGAGCTGCCGGGACGGTTGCCGGACAGCGGGGTGACGACGGTGAAGGAGGAGGTCGCGACGTCAGGGGTGATGCGCGGGCGGCGCAGGTGCACGTCAGGGACGGGCTCCAGCCACACGGTCTGCCAGATCCCCGTCGTGCGGGTGTAGAGGCACTCGTAGTTCGCGTACCGGGTCGACTGCTTGCCCCGCGCCTGGGGTCCGTGGCGGGTGTCGCGGGCGCGTACCACGATCGTGGCGTCCTCGCCGGGGCGCACCACGCCGGAGAGGTCGGCCGTGAACGGAGAGAAGCCGCCGCGGTGGCGGGCCACCTCGACACCGTTCACCCACACGGTGGCGTCGTGGTCGACGGCGCCGAAGTGCAGCAGCGACCGCCGGCCCGCCCACGCGCCGGGGATCGTCACGGTGCGGCGGTACCACACCGCCTCCATGAAGTCGGTGTGCGCGAGGCCGGACAACTCCGACTCGGGCGCGAAGGGGACGGTGATCGTCCCGGAGAGCTCACGTTCACGCAGGCCACGTTCCAGGCCGGAGTCTCCTGCGTCGATCTCGAACTGCCACGGCCCGTTGAGGTTGAGCCAGTCCTGCCGGACCATCTGCGGGCGGGGATATTCCGGTCGAGGCACGGCGGAACTAGGCATTGTCAACCTTCCAAAAATCACAAAAACTGACAAAACAAAACCTTTTGCTACGTAGCAGAGTGTGTCACACTCCCTCCAACCGGAGTCAACATCCGGCTATCCCCGGTGTGAAGGGCTGGCCGGACCCTCTGCGAGGAAGCACCTTATGAGCAAGTGGCCCGATTCCCGCCTCTCTCGGCGAAGGGTGCTGCAGGCCGCGGGACTTTCCGCACTGCTCGCCGGTTGCGGTACGAACCCGCCGCACGCAGCACCCGGGAGATCGTCTTCTGGCATCTCATGACCGGTGGCGACGGCGAGCGGATGAACGCGATCGTCAGCAAGGCAGACGCCGCCATGCCCGGCGCCGAGATCAAGCAGGTCGTGCTGGCTGAAGGGCATGGGCCGGGAGTTCAAGAAACTCACCGGCTCCGACTACGGGCTCTCGTACGGATTTCTCGGGGACGGCGCCCAGCTGTGGCGCCTGTATCGACGGCGAGGTCGCCTCCAACAGCGCCGACTACGCCACAGCCAGCTCGTGGTTCCTCAGCGGCAACCCCGACGAACAGCGGCGGGCCTCGAGCTTCCTCATGACGCTGCCCGTCGGCCTTGAGACCGTCTCCACCGGCTTCGGCATCGTCTTCGCCGAGAACATGGCCAGGTCCGTGCTGGCCGCGCTGCCCCTGATCGTGGTGTTCCTGTTCTTCCAGCGGCAGATCATCAAGGGCATCGCCACCACCGGGCTCGGCGGTCAGTGACCGGCCCTCATTGACTGGACTCGCGCACCTTCAGCTGGAAGTCGACCACGACGTGCGACGCTCGCCCGCCGGTCTTGCCGGTGATCTGCTCGTGGAGCATCGCGACGGCGTGGGCGGCCATCGACTCGACGTCGGGGGAGACGGAGGTCAGCGACGGCGTGGAATAGCGGGCCTCCTCGACGTCGTCGAAGCCCACCACCGCGACGTCCTTCGGCACCCTGATGTCCCTGGCCTGCAGCGCCCGGAGCGTGCCGAGGGCGATGGAGTCGTTCATCGCGAAGATGGCGTCCGGCATCGGGCCGCCGGTGTCGATGTGCTGCTCGATCGCCTGCCGGCCGCCCTCGCGGGTCCAGTCGGCCCTGATCAGCAGGGTCTCGTCGGTGGGCAGCCCCGCCTCCGTCACACCGTCGAGGAAGCCCCGCACCCGCGTGCGTGCCGTCAGGCCCCCATCGGGGTCGTAGCCGAGCAGCATCAGCCGCCTCCTGCCCGTCTCGGCCAGGTGGCGGGCCACCGCCGTGGACGCGTCGCGGTTGGGGATGCCGACGTGGTGAACCTCCCCCTCCAGCACCTCGTCGCCCATCAGCACGATCGGGAAGTCGGCGCGGCGGCGCTGCCCGTCGCCGGGCCGCAACGACAGGGCCATCATGATCGCGCCGTCGGTGAGCTGGTTGCGGCCGCCCGTCAGCACCGCCAGCTCCCGCTCCCTGTCGGATCCCGTCAGCTCGATCAGCACGGTGTAGCCCAGCGCCTCGGCCTCGCGCACGACCGGGTCGGCGAGGTCGGCGAAGATGCGGGCCCTGAAGTCGGGGACGACGAACGCGATGAGCCCGGTGCGGGCGGAGCGCAGGCTGCGCGCGGCCGCGTTGGGCACGTAGCCCAGCATCGCCATGGCGTCGAGCACCCGCTCGCGGGTCTCCGGGCGGACGTAGGCGTAGTCGTTGACGACGTTGGAGACCGTGCGCTGGGACACCCCGGCCACACGAGCCACATCATGCATGCTCACGGCCATCGCTCAACGCCTTTACCCGGGGACGGTATCAAAGAGCCCTTATCGTACTGTTCACGGCCTGGCGATCTCATCGAATTTTCGCCACGTGGACGGCCGCGCAGGTTGATCTTCGGAGGTAACGTGAGCTCGTCAGAGACCCTTTACGCGTACAACGGGATCAAGAAAAGAGCCGGGGCCATCTGCGACACCGCCGAAGACATCCGGGTCGCCCGCCGCGACTGGAAACATGAGATCGACTCCCCCGAGGCCGAGTTCGAGCTCCACGATCCGGCCGCCGCCCTCGCCGAGGTGCGCGACGCATGGGAGAAGGAGTTCTCCGTCTACCACGAGGTGCTGGAGCGGTGGTGCCTGGCGACGCGCGCGTCGGCCGCGGGGTTCGAGTCGATCGACGACTATCTCGAGTCCAGGGCGCCGGCCTCCGGTGACGGTTCATGACGTCGAACGACTACCTCCAGGTCTCGACCGCGATCAACCGGCTCAGGCAGGCCGCCGTCTCTCTCACGACGATGGTCAGCCCGAGCACCGTGGTCGGCGAGGTCATCAGCGTCATCAACACGGTGGCCTCGATCTTCAGGGACGTGCCCGGCGACTCCGACGGCATCGACGACCTCGCCAGGGCCTTCCGCAAGATGGCGACCGTGGTCGACACCGCCTCCGTCGATCTCGACCGTACGAAGGTCTCGGTCCCGTCGGTGTGGAAGGGCGAGGCCGCCACCGAGGCACTCGCCGCGCTCGGAGCGGCGGACGACCTGATGCAGGAGGCCGCGCCCGCCATGCGCAGAGCCGACACGTTGCTGACGGAGTACGCCGAGGAGCTGCGCAGGCTGAAACGCAGGCTCGGCGGGCACCGGCAGGAGCTGGCCGACGCGCTGGGCGAGCTCGACAGCGCCCACGAGATCGTACGCAACGTGTGGAACGCCGTGTGGCCGTTCGACGGCGACGGCGGCATCGTCGAGGTCGTCGGCAACGCCGTCAGGGCCATCCACGGTGGCATCAGGGTGTTCGAAGACCTCCAGGCAGCCGAGGACACGCTGCGGCGCGGGCTGCGTGACGTGCAGGGCAAGGCACGCGCGGGCGCCGCCCGCTCGCCCCACATCGACGCCTTCGACGCGGTGCTGCTGGCGGCCGCCGGCATCGGCGGCCCCGTACAGGAGGAGAACGGCATCCTCACCACGGCGCAGCTGGCCAGGGCCGCCGAGAAGATGGACGCGCTGTCGGAGGAGGACCGCGCCCGCATGCAGCGCCTTCTCGACGACGCGGGCTCCGAGACGGAACGCGCGTACCTGATGAAGGCCCTCGCGGCCGGACACCCGGTCGATGAGATCGCCACCTTCGCCTCGGCCATCCGCGGCAAGAGCGAGAGCTGGCTGCGCGAGCACCTCAGCCTGGTCGACCCGGCGAGCGGCGGCACCGTGCGGGTCAACGGCGTCGAGCTGCAACAGCAGGACCAGACGACCTGCGGCTCCACCTCGATCATGGTGGCGCGCGCCATGAACGACCCGCTGTACGCGCTGAGCCTGACCACCGACGACCAGGGCAACCCGCTCACGGCCGCCGAACTCCGCCAGAGGCTCACCGACGAGCAGCACCGCATCCACGACTCCACCAACACCGCCTGGCCGCAGAGCCTCGGCACCTCCCCCTGGGGGCTGACCGACGAGCTGAACGAGCACGCCGACTCCTTCGGCACGCGCTACGACTGGCGGATCGTCGACGACACCGACGCCGGCTCCGTGAACCCGGCCCTCGACGACGCCGTCGGCGCGGTGGACGCCGGCCACACCGTGCCGGTCCTCATCGGCGACTCCTACCCGGCCCACTACGTGCTGCTCGTCGGGCACGAGGGCGACAACCTGGTCTTCTACAACCCGAGCGGGGACCTGACCCGCGTCAGCGAGGACGACTTCCGCAACGGCGACATCACGGCCCTGGGATACGAGCACGTCCAGGGCGTGGTGACCCCCCGATGACCCGGCGGCTCCTGCTGGTGCCGATCTGCTTGCTGCTGAGCGGGTGCGTCGCCTCCGAGGCCACGACGCGCGCCGATCACGAGCGGCTCGACGTGCTGTTGTCGCAGCCGTTCGTCGGCGAGGCCGTCGAGGAGCCGGCCCGCAGGCTCGCCTTCCGGAAGGCGGACGACCTGCCCGCCACCCGCGGCATGGTCACCGTGGTCCTGGCCGACGGGCCCGCGGCGGCTCCGGCCGGCGAGGCGCGGCGGTGGGCGGCGAAGGGCATGCGGAAACTGCGTGAGGGCGGCTGGACGGTCTACTCCACGGTGTGCCTGCCGCCGCGCGAATCCGACGACCCCGACCCGCCCGAGGAGGGCGCGTGGGACGCGTGGTCCTTCGCCGCGCACGCCTACAGGGTCGTGGACGGCGTGTCCTACTTCGCCGTCGCCCGGGGGCTCGGGCGGCTGCCGGACGCCGTCGAGATGACCATCGAAATGCGCGCCCCGAGCTCGCGCGAGCCGGTCACCGACCTGTTCCCCGAGCGCCCGCCGCCGCTGCCCGAGGGAAAGAGCTGCGTGGAGACCGGGGACCTGCCTGCCGGGAAGGTCACCGACGGCCCGCCCGTGATCATGGGTGAGAGCGCCGACGACCCGTCGGGCACCATACGGTGACCGGGTGCCGCGCCTGGTCTGGGCTGCGAAAACGAGATCATGTAGGGTGAGCCCGGCATACCCCCCAACGGCATGGAGCCCGCAGTGCCGCACATGTCCCGACGCCAGGTTCTCTCCCTCCTCCCCGCCGCCGGCCTGCTCGCCATGGCGGCCGCGCCCCTGCGTGCCGCCGCCGCGTCGGCGACCGATCACGCGCGGCTGCTCGCCAACACCGTGGCGATCTTCGCGGGAACCGCGGACGTCAACGCCCGCCCCGAGGTCGCCGCCAAGCTGGCGGCGATGCTCGACACCGCCAGGCAGCGGCTGACCGCGATGGACCGGGCGGGCGACGGCGAGCTGTTCGCCGGTCTGGCGCTCGGCGCCGACGACGCCAACCTGCGCACGGCGTACCAGTACCTGTACGAGATCGCGCTCGCGACCCGCACGCCCGGCGGCGAGCTCGACGGTGACGCCGCCGTCCAGCGCCGGGTCGTCGACGGCCTGCAGTGGCTGCACGAACACCACTTCGGCGACCAGTCGAAGGGCTACTACGGCAACTGGCACAGCTGGGAGATCGGCATCCCTACCCACGTGAGCAGGACGCTGGTCCTGCTGGACGAACGGGTGCGGGAAGTCAGTCCCGGCCTGCCGGCCACGTACATCGCGTCGATGGACGCCTACCTGCGCAACGGCAAGGACGGCGACGTCGACCTCGACTCGCGCTTCCACACCGGGGCCAACCTCGCCGACATCACCGGCAACCGCATCCTCCAGGGCGCGCTGACCGACGACGACGCCCGCGTCTCCAAGGCCATCTCCGACCAGGCCACCGTCTTCGCCACGATCGACCCCTACGACCTCCAGCACGGCGTCACCGACGGCTACTACCACGACGGCTCCTTCATCCAGCACCACTCGGTCGCCTACACCGGCTCCTACGGGCGTGCCCTGCTGACCCGCGTCGTGCAGACCCTCAAGACGCTCGAAGGCGCCACGAGCGAGGGTGGGGCCGACCTGGCCGGCGTGGTGTACCGCTGGATCTCCGACGGCTTCGCCCCGCTCATCTTCGAGGGGTGGATGATGGAGATCGTCAAGGGGCGGGCGGTCTCGCGTACGGCCAGCGGCTACACCGACGTCCAGGTGATCGTGGAGGCCGCCGCCGACCTGGCCGACCACGTCGAGGGTGACGGCTCGCAGGCCCTGAAGAAATACGTCAAGTTCCTGCCGGAGGCCGACACCGGCGCGTTCGTCTCCCCGGTGAGCATCGCCCGCTACGCGGCCATCCGCGCCGACTCCGCCATCCCGGCAGCCGACCTCAACCCGCCCGAGCGCTCCGTGGCGTTCAACTCCATGGACAGGACCGTGCACCGCCGCCCCGGCTACGCCTTCGCGCTGGCGCGAAGCTCCGACCGGATCAGCAAGTACGAGTACATGAACGGCGAGAACCTCATGCCCTGGTTCCAGGGCGACGGCGCCTACTATCTCTATCTCTCGGGAGAGGACCAGCGCGAGGTCTTCGGCGTCGACTACTACACGGCCGTCTCACCGTACCGGCTGGCCGGGGTCACCGCGCCGGAGGAGGAGCGTCGCACGGTGCCCGACCTGTACGGCCGGTTCTGGTACGAGAACCCGGACCATCCGCTGGAGTTCACCTCCTCGTCGGAGTCACAGAACACCTACGTGTACTTCCCGCTGGCCGGAAACACCTTCTCCGGCGGCGCCACGCTCGGCGCGTACGGCGCGGCCGGCATGGTGCAGTCCAACGACGCCGCCTACACCGCCAAGCAGGAGGGCATCCTGCCCGACGACTTCGTCGTCTACCGCAACGCCCGCGCGACCAAGTCGTGGTTCATGCTGGACGACGAGATCGTGGTGCTGGCCGCGGACGTCTCGGGCCAGGGCCGCCGTGCCGCGGTGACCACCGTGGACAGCCGCATCGCCGCCCCCGGGGACACGGTCGTGCTGACCGGCGACGACTGGCGCGGCGGGGCCTGGCGGGCGGGCGACACGGCGTCGCCCCGCTGGCTGCGGTACGCCAACGACACCCGCCGCACCTCGGTCGGCTACGCCTTCCTCACCCGGCAGCCGGTCGCCGCCGGGCTGGAGACCGTGACCCGCAGCCGCAGGGTCGTCCGCGCGAGCAACCCCGACACGAGCGTCACCAAGAACGTCTTCACCGCCTCCATCGCCCACCCGGCCGCCGGCGGGGTCTCCGCCGTCGCCTACGCCCTGGTCCCCAACGCGAGCGAGGCCCGGCTGCGCCGCTACAAGGACGGCCCGCTGACCGTGCTGGCCAACGACCGGCACGTGCAGGCGATCAAGCACGGAAGGCTCGGGATCGTCGCCGCCAACGTCTTCACCGGCGGCCGGCGGCACGCGGAGCGGCTGATCGTCGACGGCCCCGCCTCGGTCATCGTCCGCAGCGGCGAGCGCACGGTCGTCGCCCTGTCCGACCCCACGATGAAACGCGACCATGTGACGGTCGTGCTGCGCGGCAGGCCCCTGCGCCTCGACACCGCCGACGAGGGCGTGACGGTGCGCCGCGTGCCGGGCGGCACCGAGGTCCGGGCCAGGACCCGCCACGCGCACGGCCGTACCTTCACCGCCACCCTCCGCTGATCACGCGGCCGGGGTGGTGGAGACGACCCGGGCGGCGATGGTCCGGGCGCAGGCCAGCGCCTCGGTGTGGGTGGTGTCCACCTCCACGTCGTAGACCACGCCCTGGTGAACGATCTCCGCCTGGGTGACCGCCATGCCCGTGACCCGGTCGCCGCGGGCCGTCTCACGGCCCGCCGCGACCGCGCTGTCGCAGCGCACGCCGACCCACAGCACGTCGAGCCCGGCAAGGACCTTGCGCCACCGTTCCTGGGACGACGCGCCGCCGAGGAAGACGTCGTCCACGATCATCCGGGCGCCCGCGCGGGCCGTCGCGGCCACGCCCGTCATCCACGCCGACTGCAGCAGGCCGAACTCCGGCCCGACCTCGACCTGGCCGTCCGGGGAGAACACGATGCCGCCCGCCGACGCCTGCATGGACGCGGGCATCGACGAGATCAGCGTGTCGACGCCGACGGCGAGCCAGGGGTCTGGCAGAACCGCCTGCAGGCAGCGGGCGATCCCCGACTTGCCGGAGCTGGAGCCGCCGTTCAGCACGATCACCTGTGTGGGCACCGCACCACCGTAAAGAGCGGCGCCCCCGGGTGACCACCCGGGGGCGCCGCACGGACGGAACCTACTGCTTCGTCTCGCCTGCGGGCTCGGCGCCCGATTTCTCGGCGCCCGCGTTCTCGGCGTCGCCGCCGTCGCCGTTGACTCCGACGACCGCGAGCTCGAAGTCGCCGTCGTAGAGCTCGTGGCCGGTGATGACGGCCGACTCCACGGCCTCCTCGCCGCGCTGGCCGCGCAGGATCAGCGGGTCGTGGCGCAGGTCACGCGTGAGCGCCACGCACATGAGGACCATGACCGCCATGAACGGCACGGCGGCCAGAATGGTGAGATTTTTCAGCCCGGTGAGCGCCGCGTCGCCGCCTCCGCCGAGCAGCAGCATGATGGCCGCGACCGCGCCGGTCAGCACGCCCCAGATGATCACCACGAGCCGGCTGGGCTCCATGGTGCCGCGCTGGGAGAGCGTGCCCATCACGATCGAGGCGGCGTCCGCACCGGAGACGAAGAAGATGCCCACCAGGATCATCACGAGCAGGGTCGTGGCGCCCGCCAGGGGATATTCGTTCAGCAGCGCGAACAGCTGGCCTTCGGCGGTGGCCTCCTGGGTCAGCCCCGCACCGGTGGCCTCCGCCTGCATCGCCGTGCCGCCGAAGACCGCGAACCAGACCAGGCTGACCACGCTCGGCACCAGGATCACGCCGCCGACGAACTGCCGGATGGTGCGGCCGCGGCTGATGCGGGCGATGAACATGCCGACGAAGGGCGTCCAGGAGATCCACCACGCCCAGTAGAACACCGACCAGAACGACAGCCAGGTGGCGACCTCTTCACCGCCGCTGGCCTCGGTGCGGGCCGCCATCTGGGCCAGGTCACCGACGAACGAGCCGAGGGAGGTGGGCAGCAGGTTGAGGATCAGCACGGTCGGGCCGACCACGAACAGGAAGACGACCAGCACCAGCGCCAGCACCATGTTGGTGTTGGACAGCCACTGGATGCCCTTTTCCACGCCGGACACGGCCGACAACACGAACGCCGCCGTCAGCACCGCGATGATGACGATGAGCAGGCCCTCGCCGACCTCCGGCATCCAGCCGACCTCCTTGACGCCGCTGCCGATCTGCAGCGCGCCGAGGCCGAGCGAGGCGGCCGAGCCGAACAGGGTGGCGAAGATGGCCAGGATGTCGATGACCTTGCCGACACCGCCGTTGGCGTGCCGCTCGCCGATCAGCGGGGTGAACACCGCGCTGATCGTCTGTCGCCGGCCGCGGCGGAAGCACCCGTAGGCGATGGCCAGGCCGACCACGGCGTAGATCGACCACGGATGCAGCGTCCAGTGGAAGAGCGTGGTGGCCAGCGAGGTCTCCATGCGCGCGGCCGCGGCCGCGGTGACCTCGTTGGTGGCGGGCGGGGGCTCGGTGAAGTGCGTGAGCGGCTCGTTCACGCCGTAGAACATCAGCCCGATGCCCATGCCCGCGCTGAACATCATCGCGATCCAGGACACGGTGCGGAACTCGGGCTGCTCGCCCTCCTGCCCCAAGGTGATCTTGCCGTACTTGCTGAACGCAAGCCACAGCACGAACACCACGAAGCCGGAGGCCGCGAGCACGAAGGCCCAGCCCAGGTTGTGCATCGTCCAGTCGAGCAGCGAGGCCGACACGCCCTCCAGCGTGTCGGTGGCGACCGCACCCCAGATGACGAAGGCAAGGGTCAGCGCGGCGGCCACCCCGAACACCACCCAGTCTGTGCGGGGTGGAAGGGCGGCTTTCAGACCTCCTGACGTATCCATGATTTTGCTGGTGTCCTGTGGTTGCTGTTCCACGAGCTCCTCTTGCCTTCTCTCGTGTACGCGTCCGTCTGTCCTGTAACGCGTCCGGGTCGGATACGTACGGACTGTTTACACAACGTTACCGAACGATCTTCGATCGACCAAAAAAACTATTACAATCAGCCAAACGTCGTAAACCTTCAGGCGCGATCAAGCGTCCTCTGCAACCACCCCGTGACGTTTCAGCCGTCTGCGGCGGCTCCGCGCTCCCAGCGCATCTCGCCGTCGCGCCACCGCCCGGTGGGACGCAGGCCCGCTGCCGTGGCGACGGCGGTCGAGGCCGCGTGACCTGGGTGGATGTGCGCGACGACCGTGCCGATTCCCTGCCCCACCAGCCGGCCGACCAACGCCTTCGCCGCCGCCGAGGCCAGGCCGCGGCCCTGCCACGGCGTGCCGATCACCCAGGCGACCTCGGCGCGGCCGCCCTCGATGGTGGCCTGCACGTAACCGACGAGCCGCTCGTCCTCCCGCGACCACACCACCCAGTTGCGCCAGCCCGGCGGCCCGGCCACGAGCCGCTCGTAGCGGGCGCGCAACTCCTGCGCGGTGAGCGGGACACCGCCGGTGAAGGCGTGCAGGGCGGGGTCCGACAGCACGGCGGCCATCTCGCCGGCGTGCTCGACGCGCAGCGGCCGCAGGACGACCCGCGGCGTCTCGATGTTCTCCACACGCCAGTGCTCACCCACGGCCATGGCGGCTCACCCTACTCGCCCGGGATGTCAGTCGTGGGCGTACGACAGGATGACGGCCTCCGCCAGCAGCATGTACGGGGGCAGCGGGATCTTCCGCGCGGACAAGGTGATCGGGCTACGGCAGGCCGACGCAGCGGTACCGCGCCACGTCGCGACGACGCCCGCCACACGCGAAGAGGGCGGCATCCAGAGAGATGCCGCCCTCGGGCGGAACGCAGCGCGAGCCGGTTCCTACGCGTTCCTACGAGCGCTCAGCCGCGGCCGCGACCGGGCTGCCCCACTTGAGCCCGTCCGTCGGCCACACCTCCTTCTTGCGCAGCATCTTGAGCGTCGGGTCGCTGCCGCCGACCTCGCAGCGGGCGCCCTTCTTGGGCATCTTCAGCGAGATCAGGTACTCGTCGAAGGGCACCGTGCTGCACCTGTCCTTGCCGTAGATGCGGTGACCCCAGCCCTCGTACGTGAGGAGCACCGCCTTCGAGCCGAGCTGGCGGGCCACGTTGGCGGACCAGATCCACGGGGTGGAGGGGTCGTGCAACGAGTTGCCCAGCAGGATCGGAGCGTCACCCGTGTACCGCAGCCGGTGCTGCGGGTTCTTGGTGGGGTGGCCCAGGCAGACGGGCAGGTCCTCGACCGGCATCGGGTTGAGGCGCATGTCGGGGGCGATGCGGGAGGAGACCTTCATCAGCGCGGCGTACTCCCGGTAGTTGCGCACCGGCAGCTTGTAGTCCTCGCAGAGGATCGTGGTGTTCAGCTCGACGGTCTCGCCCGACACGGGCTGCCGCCCGGGCAGCGGCGGCACCTCGTCCGGCGGCGTGCCGCCGTCCAGGGCGTTGAGCATCTGGCTCAGCAGCTGCCAGGCCGGGCCTTCCGTGCCGAGCACGCCCTGCCACAGGACCTGGATCTCGGTCATCGGACGATCCTTGACGCCCGGGTAGTAGAGCTTGCCGTCACGTGCCTTCTTCAGCAGCCGCTCCCACACCGCGCGGACGTCCTTGCCGTGCAGCGCGCACGCGGTCTCCTGCTCGCACCAGCCGACGAACTGGTCGAACGCGTCCTCCACGGCGGCGGCCTCGGTGGTCAGGAACGCCCCGACGCCGAGGCTGTGGTCCATGTTGCTGTCGAGCGCCATGGTCCGGATCTTGCCGGGGAACAGCTCGGCGTACATCTGGCCGATCAGGGTGCCGTACGAGATGCCGTAGAAGTTGAGCTTGCCCTCGCCGAGGGCGGCGCGGATGGCTTCGACGTCACGGGCGACGCTGACGGAGTCGACGTGGTCGTAGAGGGGGCCGGTGCGCTGCCGGCAGTCCTCCCGCAGTTTCTTGGCGAACGCCTTCCACTTGTCGAAGTCGGCCTGGCTCTTCATGACGGCGTACGGGAACTTGTTGTAGACCGACGCCGAGCAGGTCACCGGGTGGCTGCGGCCCACGCCCCGGGGGTCGAAGCCGACGATGTCGAAGTGTTCGCGCAGCTCTTCGGTGTAGGAGCCGGGGGCGCCGTAGACGGCCTCCACGCCGGACCCGCCGGGGCCTCCGGGGTTGATCACGAGGGAGCCCACCCTGGCCTCGGGGTCGAGGGCCTTGCGGCGGGCGAGGGAGAGCTCGATCTTGGGGCCGTTCGGCTTGGACCAGTCGATCGGTACGGCGAGCCTGCCGCACTCGGCCTCAGGTTCCTCCTGGCAGGCGGCCCAGGTGATGCCGCCCTTGGCGGCGGCCCCCGTGGCCCCGTCAGCGGCGGCGGCCGCCCCGGCCGTCGAAAGGGGGAGCAGCGCCGCCAGTATCGTGAACGCGGCGGCGAGCAGGGTAGATCGTCTTCGCACGTTTCTCCAATCTTCAACGATCAGCCGGCCGCTCACGCGGTCCGGCCAGGCCTGATCATTCCTGGGCGAAGACGCGCATGTGGCGAAGCTGTGAAAATTAGGGCAAAGTGCTTAGCCAACGGGGCTTCTGTCAAATTGGGTCTTTGAACCTTCTACGCCGCACAGGAGGACAGAGCCGGATGAACGGGACGGTAACGGCGGTCAGCAGCAACGGCGAGCACTCCTTCACCAAGCCCAACCGGGAGAGCGTCAACCTGCTCGCCGGCCACGGCGGCAGCGGCATCGACCTGCTCGGCCTGCCGGTCGGCACACTGCTGCACGTCGGCGAGCAGGCGGTGGTGGAGGTCACAGGGCTGCGCAACCCCTGCGTGCAGATCGACAGGTTCCAGGACGGGCTGCTCAAGCAGGTCGTCACCCGCGACGAGGCGGGCAACGTGGTACGCAAGGCCGGCATCATGAGCGTCGTCAGGACGGGCGGTATGGTGCGCCCCGGCGACGCGATCGAGGTGCGGCTCCCTGCCGGGCCGCACCGCCCGCTCGACCGGGTCTGAGTTCCCGGGCGTTCACCGGCGCCCCTGGTGTCCCCCTTCGGGCGTCAGCCGTCCCGCGGCATGAGGGCGACGTCGAACCGCACCTCGACCTCGTCGCTGAGCTTGAGCGCGCCGAAGAACGCCGAATAGGGCCGGATGCCCCACTGCGACTGCACGATGACCGCCGAACCCCGCACCCGGCCCTCGGCCAGCGAACCGCGCACCTCGGCCGGCCGGGTGACGCCGGCGAGGGTGAGCTCGCCCTCGACGCGGAACTCCTCGGGAGTTCCCTCCACCCGGCTCGACCGGAACATGATCGTGGGATGGCGCCGGGTCTGCAGGATCTTCTCGCGCACGATCCTGGCGATCTCCCGGCCATCCGCCTCGGTGAGCGGCTTGACTCCGCCCGTGCCCTCCCTGACCTCAAGGGATCCGGCGTCGGCCTCGACCGTCACCGAGCAACCGGCCGGATCGGCGGGATCGACGGTGGCCTCGGCGTGCCAGCGGGTCACCTCGATCGTGAGGTCATGACCGGCCTTGGCACCCAGCCCGGTGCGGGTCGTGTGAACCAGGAGCTGCCCCGACTCGGGCCCCAGCCCGTAGCCACCAGCGGATACGTCCATTCCGCCAGGTTAGTCCCGCCCCTGACGGCCGCCACGGCCCGGGCGGCTGGAAAGAGACCGCTGACGTCGCGGACCGATGAGTTCCGCCGCCGCCACGGGTCTTCATCACCGAAGTCGAGAAAGGACGTACTCATGACCCACACCCTTGAGGTGCCCGGCGGGACTCTGTGCTACGACGTACGGGAGGGCGAGCCGAACACCGCGCCGATGTTGCTGATGATCGGTTCCCCGATGGACGCCAGCGGCTTCACCGGCCTGGCCGCCCGTTTCCGCGACCGTACGGTGGTCACCTACGACCCGCGCGGGAGCGGCCGCAGCATCGGCACCGGCGGCGAGTCGACGCCCGAGCAGCACGCCGACGACCTGCACCGGCTGATCGACGCGCTCGGTGGCGGGCCGGTGGACATCTTCGCCAGCAGCGGCGGCGCCGTCAACGGGCTGGCGCTGGTGGCCAGACACCCCGGCCAGGTGCGCACGCTCGTCGCGCACGAACCGCCGGCCGTCCAGGTTCTGCCGGACAGGGAACAGGCGCTGGCCGCCGTGACCGGCATCCGCCGCGCCTACGAGCGGCACGGGTTCGGAGCGGCGATGGCGAAGTTCATCGCGGTCACGAGCCTGCACGGCGAGATTCCCGACGGCTTCGACGACCAGCCCGTGCAGAGCCCTGCCGAGCTCGGCCTGCCGTCGGAGGACGATGGTTCCCGGGACGATGTGATGTTCGCGCAGAACCTCATGACCTGTACGCACCACGAGCACGACTTCGAGGCGCTGCGCACCGCCCCGACCCGCGTGGTCATCGGTGTCGGAGAGGAGAGCGAGGGCCAGCTGTGCTACCGCGCGGGCGTGGCCGTCGCCGCACGCATCGGCACGGAGCCGGTCGTCTTTCCCAGCCACCACGCCGGGTTCCTCGACGGCGAGTTCGGCATGAAGGGCGATCCTGACGCCTTCGCCGCCACGCTGCGCCAGGTCCTGGCCACGTAGGTCGGGAGGCCCGTCGTGCCGGTGCCACCCGGACCGTGGCACCGGCCGGCCGCTCCTAGTAGATGCGGTACTTGCGGCCACAGTTGTCGAACTTGCCCGCCCAGCAGGTGAACGTGTACACCTTCGTGATCCCGCGCCCCTGCCAGGCGCCCGTCACCTTGCCGTCCCACGCCTGGTTGAACTTCTTCCAGTGACCGTTCTGGTAGACCTCGAACCACACCCACCCCTGCTTGCCACCGCGCTTGTCGACACCGTGCCACTTCGTGAAGACCTTGCCGTGGCTCTTCCACGTCCTGCCGAACGTGTACGCCTTGTGGTCGCTGGAGAAGAACTTTCCCCAGCTCACCGTGGTCGAGGCGATGGTGGTGGCCGCCTGCGCCGCCGCCGGGGCCAGGGACAGACCTGTGACCGCCATCGAACCGGCCAGCGCCGCGACCGTCAGAGCCTTACGCATGTGGATCTCCTCCTTCGTCAGGTGCCTTCGGGGGATTCCGTCCGGCATGGCACTGACCTTAGGAAGGACGCCTCAGATCAACTGTGCACGAATCCACACACCCCATGTGATGGCCGTCACACATCGCCTCGTGCGCGAAATCGTAACGGATGCGCAACGGTGTGTGACGAAGTCGTGGCACGCGAAGCAACCATCCGAACATCGCCGTCGTCCACGACGTGGTGGAGGCCGACGCGCGGCCGTGGATCGTCCTGCAGTACGTGCCCTCCCGCAGCCTGAACGACGTGATCAATGAACGGGGACCGATGCCCGCCGCCACCGTGGCGCGCATCGGGCTGGACCTGCTGGACGCCCTGCGCGCCGCCCACGCGAAGGGCATCGTGCACCGCGACGTCAAGCCCGCGAACGTGCTGCTCGCCGACGACGGTCGCGCCGTGCTGACCGACTTCGGGCTGGCCACCACGCTGGACGACCGGGCGCACCTCACGCGCGAGGGCATCGTGCTCGGCACACCCGCCTACATCTCCCCCGAGCGGGCGCGCGGCGGGCCCTCCACCCCGCAGGCCGACCTGTGGTCGCTGGGCGCCACCTTGTACGAGGCCGTCGAGGGCCGCTCCCCCTTCGGCGACAGCGGCGCGCTGGCCACCCTGAGCGCGGTGCTCACCAGCAGACCCGCCCCGATGCGACAGGCCGGGTCGCTCGCCCCTCTCATCACCGGCCTGCTGGACAAGGACCCCGGGCGCCGCACCGGGGCTCCCGAAGCCCATCAGGAGCTGGCACGGATCGCGGAACCCGGACGGCCACACCACCGCGAAGCCGCGCCGGACCCCACCGACTCCGTCCCGCTCGTCAACGGCGCCCTCCTGCCCTTCCCCGCCCGGACAAGCCGCTCGCCGGCGACCGTGCCGGGACGGTGGCGGCAGGTGGCCGCCGTGGCCCTTCTCATCGTCGCCGTGCTCGCCACGACCTCCTGGCCCGGCGGCGAGGCCACGCGCCAGGGGAAACCGCGCGCCGACCCCGTCACGTACCCGACGCCACAACCCAGCGACGCGCTGCGCGCCTACCGCGCGTCAGCCGACAGGCCGCCCGAGGACGACCCGCCCCGGACCGTCCGGCCGCGCAACGACCCGCCCCGCACCGCGCGGCCGCGCTCGACCGGCGCGCAGCGCGCGGGGCGTCCACCGCCGGGGCCGGCCAAGAAGGGCGACAGGCCCAAGCGGGGCCCGCACGCGAACCCCGGCAAAGGCTGGGGACGCGGCCGCCGCTGAGGGTCGTCCAAGGCGGACGTGCGCACCGCGCACTCCTCGGTCGTCGAACCCTGACCGTCGCCCCCCAAGGACCCGGTAGCGCGCCGCCGCCGGCTACCCCGTGGGGCGAAGGCGGGGACGCGCCTGCGTACGCGGGACGGCGTAGCCAGGTCGCCGCTCGCCGGCGGATTCCCCGGAAGGCGGATCCGGCGACGCTAGGTCGTGTCAGGCAGAGACGACGGAAGAGAGAAGCAAGCAGATGACTGCCACGTACACGAAGATGATCGCCGCGACGACCGAGTGGCTCGCCCGCCACAGCATCGACGCCCTGCGGATCAGCGTCGGCCTGGTCTTCCTGGGGTTCGGGTTCCTGAAGTTCTTCCCGGGTGTCAGTCCCGCGGAGGAGCTCGCGGTGGGCACGTTGGAACAGCTGACGTTCGGCGTGGTGTCGGGCGGCGTCGCGCTCGCGGTCGTCGCCGTCACCGAGTGTTTCATCGGGCTGACCCTGGTCACGGGGAAGTTCCTGAAGTCCGGTCTGCTCGTGATGGCCGGGGCGCTGGTGGGGTTCATGTCGCCGCTGGTGCTGTTCTTCACCGACATGTTCCCCGGCGGCCCGCCCACCCTGGAGGCGCAGTACATCCTCAAGGACGTCGTGCTGGTCACCGCCGCCATGGTGATCGCGGCGCGGGCGCTGGGCGCGCGGCTCGTCCCGGCCCGCGAGCGCACGGCCTCGGACGTGAAGCTGGCCGCCTGACCGGGACGGTGAGCCCCGTGGAGCGCAACACTCCGCGGGGCTTCACACTGCCCGATCGACGGTCAGGCCCGCCCGTAGACGCGGTGCACGAACTCGGCCAGCTTGCTGTCCGGCAGTTCCTTGGCCAGGTCGGCCTCGGTGATCATGCCGATGATCCGGCGCTCGTGGATGACGGGCAGCCGCTTGATCTGGTGCTGCTCCATCTTCTCCAGAGCGTCCTCGACGCTGTTGTGGGCCTCCACCCACACCAGCCCCTGGGCCAGCTCGCCCGCTGTGGTGGTGTCGAGGTCCTTGCCCTCGGCACAACATTTGATCACGATGTCGCGGTCGGTGATGATTCCCTTGAGCCGGTCGTCGTCGCCGCAGATCGGCAGCGCTCCGACCGACAGGTCGCGCATCATGCGCGCTGCGGTGCGCAGGTTGTCGTGCTTGCCGACGCACTCCGCTCCCTGGTGCATCACGTCCTGGACCGTCTTCGCGACCCCTGATGTGTCCATCGTCGCCTCCTTCAGCAGGGATTGACGGAACCTCACGGCCCTCTACCCGCCAAGTGGCGCCTCAGTACCCGTGAGCCGCCGACCGAAGACGTAAGACCGTACGACTAACGGTGTACGGCCGTTCTCGTCAGCCGGGACGATGGCGACGGGCGGCGGGGCCAGCAGGCTGGAAGGCGTGGAAAGACGCATAGAGGCACTCGACGTGCTGCGCGGCGTAGCGATCATGGGCACGCTCGGCACCAACATCTGGATCTTCACCGCCCCCGGCGGCCCTCTGGACGTGCTGCAGTTGAGCGGCGGCGGCACGGTCGAGACCTTTGTGCGTTTCCTGTCCAACGGCAAGTTCCTCGGGCTGCTGACCCTGCTCTTCGGCATCGGCCTGGAACTGCAGTACCGCAGCGCCGTGCGCAGGGGCCTGGCCTGGCCGGGCCGCTACCTGTGGCGCTCGGCGCTGCTGCTGGCCGAGGGCACCCTGCACTACGTCCTGATCTTCGAGTTCGACGTGCTGATGGGCTACGCCGTCACCGCCATGATTGTCGCGTACCTGGTGGGCAGGAGCGAGCGCGCGATCACCGGCTGGATGATCGGCGTGGGGACGTTCCACGCCGCCCTGGTCGTCCTGACCACCGTGGCGCTGCAGGCGTCTGCTGAGCCGGCCACGGGCGGCGGCGTCGGCCACCTCTACACCGGGGGGAGCTGGCTCGACCAGGTCGCCGCCCGCCTGCAGTACGCCGCCCTGTTCCGGGTCGAGCTGATCATCATCGTTCCCATGGGCATCGTCCTCTTCCTCCTCGGCGTCCGCCTCCTCCGGGCGGGGTTGTTCGAGGAGCGCGGCGCCCGCCTGCGCAGGAGGCTTATCGTCGTCGGGCTCGGCGCGGGCGTGCCGCTGAACCTGGCCACCTCGTTCGCCGGCGACGGCTGGTTGGTCGTCGACCGCTACCTGCTGGCTCCCCTGGTCGCCCTCGGCCTGCTCGGGCTGATCACCACCGTCGTCCTCGGCCTGCGCGGCGCCCCCGGCCCGGTCCGGCGGGGGCTGACGAACGTCGGGCGCACGGCGCTGTCCGGCTACGTGTTCCAGAACCTGGTGGCCGCCGTGCTCTGCTACGGCTGGGGCCTCGGCCTGGCGAGCCGGCTCGACGCGTACCGTCCCTGGTCGGTGCCGGTCGCGTGGGCGGCCATCTGCCTGCTGATCACTGTGCTGGCCTCGCTGTGGCTGCGCAGGTTCCGGCGCGGGCCGCTGGAGACCGCCTGGCAGTGGGCGTACGAGGCCCCGTTCGGGCGCGCGGACGCCGCCCGCGCGCCCGATGGGGACCGCGTCAGAAGTACTTCGCGGTGAGGTCCGCGGTGGGCCAGGTCTTCACCTTGCCGATGGCCTCGCCGAGGATGGGGTCGATCGCGTCGAAGTCCGGCGTGCCCTCCTCCTCCCTGTGGTTGAAGATCGCGCAGTAGCTGATGCCGTGCTGCACCCGCGCGAAGAAGCTGAACGTGCCGGGCATGCTCCCGTTGTGCCAGGTGTTCAGCCCTCCGGCGTTGTTCTTGCGCACCTGCCAGCCGAGGCCGTACCACGAACCGCCGGAGTTCGCGCCGATCTCCGGCTTGGCGAAGACGCGGGAGATCGACGTGGAGCTCAGCACGGGCCCGGCGCCGTCGAAGACGAAACCCCACTTGACCAGGTCGACCGCCGAGGCGAGCCAGCCGCCGTTGGCGTCCTGGTTGGGCATGCTGAACCCGCCGTAGGGGTAGGGCACCGTGGCGCCCGACGGGTCCACGACGCTCTTCCTGGTGTACTTCGACTCGTAGGGCACCTCGTTGCGGGCCGCCTCGGAGCGCAGGCTGCGGCCGAGCCGCATGCGCTCGATGTCGACGGGAGCGAGCAGTTTGTGCCGCACGTACGTCTCGTACGGCAGGCCCGACACCTGCTCGACGACCCGGCCGGCCAGCATGTAGCCGTAGTTGCTGTAGGCGTACTTCGAGCCGGGGGCGAAGTCGAGCTTCTTCGCGGTGGTGTACTTGATGATGTCGTCATGGTCGATCGGCAGCGGCACGTCGAGCGACGCCGCGATCGTGGCGTCGTTCCACAGCGGGTCGGTCGTCACGCCCCTGTCCCAGCCGCCGGTGTGCTGCAGCAGCCGCCAGAGGTTGACCTTCGCCAGCCGGGGATCGGCTCTGGTCGACAACTTCAGCACGTCGGCGACCTTGTCCCCGAGGCTCAGCTCGCCGTCCTGGGCCAGCCGGACGATCGCGGCGGCGGTCAGGCTCTTGCTCAGGCTCGCGATCCGGAACAACGACGTCGGCAACACCTTCGCCGTGGAGCCGTCCGGCCGGGTGTAGGAGCCGTACCCGCGGGCGAGCAGGAGCTTGCCCTTCTTGGCGACCGCGAGCTGGGCGCAGGAGATGCCGCGCTCCTTGATGTACGTCTTCAGCGCCTTGTCGAGCACCGCCATCGACTTCGGCACGACACCGGTGGTCGGCGGCTCGGCCGACTCCGCCCACGCGGGAGCCGCCCCGAGCGTGATCGCCGGCACGGCACCCGCGCCCGCCTGAAGGAGCCGTCGCCGGCTGAGCATGGTCATATTTCCCCCAAAAGTCAGGACAATTGGAGGAAACTTTACGCAGAAGGTGTCAGGAGGGCGCCGAATTCCCTGGCGCCGTTTCGTGTCCCGGACGGCCAGGGGTGCGGCGGCGCTGTTTCAGCTCCGCCTCGTACAGGTGGCGCAGCCCTCCGGCCAGCTTCTCCCTGACCTCCCGTTCCAGCTCCTGGAACTCGCGGTAGTAGCCGTCGTCGTACTCCTCGACGAGCTGGTACGTCCACCGGCCGTCGATGACGTTACGGCCGATCAGCTCGTGCTCGATCCGGTCGGCCCACACGTCATGCCCGGCCCGGCGCAGCAGCTCCACCACCCGGTCCAGCGCGAAGTCGGCGCTGCCGGTGAGCTGGTGCATCGCGTACAGATGACCTCTGGCCCGGTGGATCGTCTCCAAGGCCTCGCTGAGCCCGCCCAGCGCCTCGACGGTGACGTCGTCCAGGCCCGCGGGCCGGCGGTGGGCGGGGTCGGGCACACGTTCTGTCATGGAGGAACCGCTACCCACCGCCCCCGCCTCTATCCGACGTAAACCGTCAGCCGCGCTCCTGCCAGGTGCACAGGCAGACCCGGTTGCCCTCAGGGTCGGCCAGCACCCAGAAACTCGGCGCCCCCTCGTCGTCCACGAGGGTGCCCCCGGCGGCGAGCGCGGCCTCGATGCGCGGCCGCACCTGCTCCGGGTCCACCCACACGTCCAGGTGCCAGCGCTGGCGGGGCTCCTCGCTGCCGGACTTCTGAAACCAGACCGCGGGCAGCACGTCGTACGGGTCGCGCACCTCGTCGTCGACCCCGGCCTCCGACTGGTCCTTCATGGCCAGCACGGCGGCCCAGAACGGCAGGACCTCCTCATGGGACGGCGTGTCGAGGGCGAGCTCCATGCGGGACACGCTCGCGCTCTCCAGCTCCGCGCCGGCGTCGGCGGCGATCCGCGAGATCGTACGAGCGAGCCGGACGTCGCGCTCGGTGACCCCGCGCGTGTCGTGGCTGGTGAGCCGGACGTCGACGTGGGTGTAGCGCAGGTCGAGATCGGGATGGTGGTCCATCTCCTCGGCCGCCGCGCCGATGGCGTCGACGACGGAGAGCCCGGTCGCGAAGTTCCCCGTCCTGATGCGGGTGTGCAGGCCGCCGAGCAGGAGCACCCACCCGTCGAGCGCTTCGGCGGCGATCTGCTGTCCAGTGAGCTTCGTCATGAGGCCATGCTCGCGTACCGTCCCGGGATGGCGGAAGGAGGCACGGCGCGGGACCCGCGGCGGCAATCCGTTCGTTATGGGGCCGACCCGCGGCCGCCCGTGCACCTGGGGTGCACCTAGGTGCACCCCAGGCGTGCCCTCACCCCCATTCCGGCTCCTGACCTGGCTCATTAGCGTCGAAGGCAGCATCCAAGGGGGTTCTCAGCCGTGAACACGTCACTCCACTCCTCGACCGCACCGAAGGGCTCGCCCACCCCGGCCGCGCGGGCACCCGCCCCGGACCTGGCCCGGGGCATCATGTTGCTGGCGATCGCGTACGCCCACGCGCCGCTCTACGTCAAGGCCGTCGACAGCGGCCCCGGGCTGCTCAACGACGTCCTCGCCTTCTTGCACCAGTTACTGATCAACAACCACGCGCGACCGATGTTCGCGTTCCTGTTCGGCTACTCGCTGGTGCAACTGCTCAACCGGCAGTTGCAGCGGGGCAACGATTGGGTGAGCGTGCGCAAGCTGCTGCGCCGCCGGGGCTGGTGGTTGCTCGCGTTCGGGTTCGTGCACGTCATCGTGCTCGTCCCGCTCGACATCCTGGCCCCGTACGGCATCGCCGCCCTGCTCTGCGTCGGCCTGCTGCGGGCCAAGGACAGAACGCTCCTGTGGTTGTCGGGCATCGTGCTGGTGCCGTCGGCGGCGCTGGTCGGGCTCGCCATGTGGTTCCCGCTGTCGGAGGGCACCTCGACGTACGAGGCCGGCAGCATCGTCCCCGGCGCGGACGGCCTCTCCGATCTGCTGATGGGCCGGCTCATGGTGTGGCCGTTCGGCCTCCTCATCGGCGTCGTCATGGTCGTCCCCGGGGTGGTCGTCGGGATCTGGGCCGCGCGGCGCCGGCTGCTTGAGGAGCCCCTCAAGCAGCGTACGCTGCTGATCCGCGTCTCCGTGACCACCACCGCCGTGTCACTGCTCGGCTCCGTTCCCGCGGGCCTCATGCAGGCCGGCTGGTGGACCGGGCCGTCGAGCACGTCGGCACTGGTCGCCTCGCTCCTCCAGCCGCTCACCGGGCATTTCGGCGGCATCGGGCTGGCCGCGATCATGGGCCTGGCCGCGATCCCCGTCATCCGGCGGCCGAACGCCCTGGCCACCGCCCTCCAGTCGCTGGGCCAGCGCTCCATGAGCCTGTACCTCTTCCAGTCCGTCGTGTTCGTCGCGCTCTTCTTCCCGTACGGGCTCGGCCTGCAGGACGACCTCGGCCTCGCGGGCGCCACGGGAGTGGCCACGGCGACCTGGCTGCTGTCGCTCGTCATCGCCGACCTCATGCGCCGCGTCGGCCACCGCGGCCCGGCGGAGATCCTGCTGCGCCGCCTGGCCTATCGGTGACCCGCGCTCCCGCGAGCCGGTGCCGGACAGGGTGATCGGATGGTTGTCCGGTTGATCGGTGCCAATCCCGGTCTCCTCCTGTCCGTGGCCGGCTCGCGGGTCGTTTTCGTGTCCGTGTGGCGGGTCGACCGGTCCGAACGCGGCAGATTCCCGGCCCGCCCCGCGAGCGGCGGGCCGTACGCGTGCCGGCTTCCTGCCCCACGCCGAGGTGTGGAGCGGCTGGCTTCCTGGCCTACGCCCCCATGCTGGCCGCCGCCGCACGCACCTTCGCGGGCGGGAGGACGCGATCCACCGGCAGGGCGAAGCCCGCCACACCGGCCGCCTGCGGATAGGATCGAAGGCCGACCTGGGAGCGGAGGGACCGATCATCGCCAGCGACCACTCCCGCCCGACCGATCATCGCCGCGACGGCTCCCGCCCGTACGAAGAGAGATCGCCGCGCCGCCGGGTGACCGAGGCCGCGATCCTGAGCGGCCACGACCAGAGCCGGGCCGACATCGCCCAGTGGACGTGCCCGCACGGGCAGCATGCCGGGAACGGCTGCGTCACCTGCTACCGCGCCGCGGGCGAGGCCGACCCGGCGTTGCCGCTGTGGGACGTCGCGGTGTGGTTCACCTCGGTGAAGCCCATCCCGATCAGGGCGCTCCACGACGTACACCGCCATGACCGCCAGTTCGCGATCGACCAGCCGTCGACGCCTCTGGTCTACCTGCTGAGCGGGCAGGCGCGGGCGGCGGTGGGCGCGGAGGCGGTGGCGGGCGTGGTCGGGTTCCTGGTGCAGAACCAGCACATCGTCGACGAGTTCGTGGTGACGGAGATTCGTGCCGTGCGTTCATGACGCACACACGAGGCGATGTGTGATAGCCTAAGAGCAGTTGCAGATGTGTTACCCATAAGACTTGTGCGCACCTGACGAGATTGATCTTCAGGTGCGTTTTTTGTTTCCGGTCATCTCCGGATGGGCTCATTCCAGCGACGCGGGGTCCGTAACGTGCGGATCTCGTCCCGCCTCCTATCTAAAGGAGATAGACATGGCGACCGGAACCGTGAAGTGGTTCAACTCTGAAAAGGGCTTCGGCTTCATCGCGCAGGACGGCGGCGGCGCCGACGTGTTCGCGCACTACTCCAACATCGTTTCCAACGGTGGCTACCGTGAGCTGACCGAGGGCCAGAAGGTGGCCTTCGACGTCGTCCAGGGCCAGAAGGGTCCGCAGGCGGAGAACATCGTTCCCGCCTGACACGGCACCAAGCTCGCACGACCGGGGCCCGCACCGACATGGTGCGGGCCCCGGCTCGTTTCGGGAGAAACCACCCATGAGGTGCGGAATCCCTGGGTATGACGTGGGGCAACGGGAGGGTCGCGAGGAGAGTCCTGCGCATGCGAAGTGACGGCGAGCTGATGTTGGGCGGGCTGCTGGAGGCGGCCCACCTGAGCGCGCTGGAGGACGTGCCCAGCGTGGTCGCGGAGCACGCCCGCCCGGCCGGCTTCTCCCAGGTCCTGATCTACGTGACCGACCTCCAGCAGCAGCGGCTCGTACCCCTGCCGCGCCAGCGCAACGGCGACGGTGACGTGCTCGAACCGATCCTCATCGACACCACGCTCGCCGGACGGGCCTTCCGCAACGTGGAGATCGTACGCAGCCGGCGGCCGAGGCCCGGGAAGGAGCCGCGGGTGTGGGTGCCCATCCTCGACGGCACCGAACGCCTCGGCGTGCTCCAGGCGACCATGCCGGAAACCGGTGAGACCGCAGAACGGCGGGTCGCTCAGCTGGCATCGCTCATCGGGCTGATCCTCGCGACCAAACGCTCCCACAGCGACTCCTACGCGCGGCTGGTTCGCGTCCAGCCGATGACCCTGTCGGCCGAGGTGCTGTTCAACCTGCTGCCGCCGGGCACGTTCGCCAACGACCGCGTGGTGGTCAGCGCCATGCTGGAGCCGGCGTACGAAGTGGGCGGCGACGCCTACGACTACGCCATCGACGGCGACACCCTGCATGTGTCCGTCTTCGACGCCATGGGCCACGACACGTCGGCCGGGCTGACCGCCACCGTCGCCATGGGCGCCTGCCGGAACGCCCGCATCCACGGCACGGGCCTCGTGGCCGCCGGCCAGGCCATCGACGAGGCGATCGCCGAGCAGTTCACCGGGCGGTTCGCGACCGGGATCCTGGCCGGCCTCGACCTGCGCACCGGCGAGCTGAGCTGGGTGAACCGGGGACACCACCCGCCGCTGGTGCTGCGCGGAGGCCGCTGGGTGACGACCCTGGCCGCCGAACCCGACCCGCCGATGGGGTTCCGGCTGAGCCCGGACACCGGGCTGCTCGGCTATCAGCTGCAGCCGGGCGATCGCCTGGTCTTCTACACCGACGGGATCATCGAGGCGCAGAGCCCCGACCGGGAGTTGTTCGGGCTGGAACGGTTCATCGACTTCCTCATCCGCCACGAGGCCGACGGGCTGACCGTGCCCGAAACGCTGCGGCGGCTCATCCAGGCCATCCTGAAACACCAGCGCGGCCGGCTCCAGGACGACGCCACCGTACTGGTGGTGGAGTGGCAGAGCGGCACCTCGGAACGCCTCGTGCTCTGAGGCCCCCGACACCCTCCGCCGCTGGAACGGCTGGTGTCGGGTGCGCTCGACGTGTTTGCCGCGTGCCGGGGGGTGGCTTCGCTAGGAAGAGCTGACGGGGACGAAGCCGGTGCCGGCGCGGTAGTGGGGTGACTGGTGGCGGAAGTAGGTGTTGTAGACCTGGCAGTAGCGGCCGCCCCGGGCCAGCAGCGTGGGGTGGTCGCCTTCCTCGACGATGCGGCCGTGGTCGAGCACGATGATGCGGTCGACGTGTTCGATGGTGGACAGCCGGTGGGCGATGACGATCGAGGTGCGGCCGGCCAGCACGACGTCGAGGCCCTCCTGGATCTGGGCCTCGGTCAGCGGGTCGACGCTGGCCGTGGCCTCGTCGAGCACCACGATGGCGGGATCCTGAATGAGCAGCCGGGCCAGCGCGACGAGCTGGCGCTGGCCCATGGACAGGGCGCGGCCGTGCTCGCCCACGTCGGTTCGCAGGCCGTGCGGGAGCGCGTCGACCCAGTCGCCCCCGCCGACCGCCGACGCGGCGGCGAGCACGTCGTCGTCGCTCGCCTCCGGCCTCGGGTAGCGAATGTTGTCGGCGACCGTGCCGCTGAACAGGAACGGCGCCTGCGGGACCGCGCCGATCTGCCTGCGGTAGGCGGGCAGGTCGAGGCCCCGGATGTCGTGGCCGTCGATCAGCAGGCTGCCCTGCTGGAACTCGTAGAAGCGGGTGATCAGCTTGCTGAGCGTGGACTTGCCCGCTCCGGTGTGGCCGACCAGCGCGACGGTCTCGCCCGCCTCGATGAGCAGGTTGAAGTCGCGCAGCACGGGGTTGCCCGGGTCGTAGCCGAAAGTGAGGTCGCGGAACTCGATGCGGCCGGCGAGCCTGCCGGGGTCCTGCGCGCCGGTCTGCACGACGCGCGGCTCGGCGTCGATGAGGGCGAAGACCCGCTCGGACGCCGACAGCCCCTGCTGGAACTGGGACCAGAACGCGGCGATGGACGTCAGCGGGAGCCAGAAGAGCGCGACGCCCTGCAGGAACAGGTACCAGTCGCCGGCGCTCAGGCCGCCGCCGATCACCGCCGTGCCGCCCAGCTGGACGAGGGCCACCGTGGCGAGCCCCGCCACCAGGAAGAGCACGGGGAAGACGGCGGAGAAGACGAACCCCTGCCGCAGCGTCACGCGGTAGCTCTGCCGGTTGATGGGCCGGAACTCGTCGTAGACCTGCTGCTCCTGGCGGAAGTTCTTCGCCACCGCGATGCCGCCCATGGTCTCCTGCAGGTTGGCGTTGACCCGGCTCAGCGAACGTTGCGCGTGGCGCGTGCTGGCTCGCGCGAGGCGGCGGAACAGAAGCGCGATGCACACCACGATCGGCACGACCAGCATCGTCAGGAGGGCGAGCTCGACGCTGCGCAAGAACAGCAGGGCCGTGACGAAGCCGACCATCAGCACCTGGCTGATCAGGTCCATCGTCAGGGTGGAGACCGTGGCGAAGTCGTCGGTGTCGGACGTCACCCGGCTGACGATGCGGCCCGACGGCGTCTCGTCGTAGAAGGACAGGTCGCGGGCTAGCACGGCGTCGAACGCGTCTTCGCGCAGCCGCAGGACGACGTCGCCGGTGACCCGCGCGCTCTGCCACTGTCGTACGAAGTTGAAGCCCCATCCGAGCACTCCGGCCAGCAGGGTGCCGCCCACCAGGTGCAGCCCCACCTCGGCGATGGTGCCGTCGGCGAGCGCGTCGACGGCCAGGCTGACCAGCAGCGGGACGGCCGCCTGGCTGACCGAGCCCAGCACGATCATCGAGGCGACCACGAACATGGCGCCCAGCTTGGGTCTGAAATAGGACAGGATCCGGCGGAGCAGGTCGCGGTCGTTGTAGGCGCGGTCGTAGTCCTCGGCGTCGAGGCCGTCCATGAGGAAGCCCATCAGCGGGCCCTCCCCTGCTCGCTCTCCAGGACCGGGGCCTTCGGCTCGCCCGGTCCGGCCGGCGGGCCTGCCGCCGCGTCCGCGGCCACCTCGACCTCGTCGTAGTGGGAGAAGATCCGGCGATAGAGGCGGCTGCGCCGGATGAGCTCGTCGTGCGTACCGTAGTCGACCAGCTCGCCCCGCCGCAGCAGCAGGACCTTGTCGGCCCAGCGGATCTGGGAGAGCCGATGGGTGATGAGCAGCGTCGTGCGCCCGTCGAGCACGCGGCCGATCGCCTGCTGGATCAGGTCTTCGGTGGCGGAGTCGATGGCGCTGGTCGAGTCGTCGAGCACGAGGATCGCCGGTTCGGTCAGCAGCGCCCGCGCGATGGCCAGGCGCTGGCGCTGGCCGCCCGACAGCGTGACGCCGCGCTCGCCGATGACGGTGTCGTAGCCGTCGTCGAGCTCGGCGATGAACTCGGCGGCCTGCGCGTCCTCGGCCGCCCTGACCACGGCCTCGCGGTCGGCCCGCTGCCCCAGGCTGAAGGCGATGTTCTCGGCCACGGAGCGGGAGAAGAGCACGATGTCCTGCTCGATGGTGGAGATCTGGGAGCGCAGGGAGTCGAGGTCCCAGTCGCGTACGTCGACGCCGTCGACCAGGATGCGGCCCGAGGTGACGTCATAGATGCGCGGCACCAGCTTGGTGAGCGTGCTCTTGCCCGATCCGGTCTCGCCGACGATCGCCACCGTCTCGCCGGGCCGCACGCTGAACGTCACGCCGCGCAGCACCGGGTCACCCTCGTCGTAGCCGAACGTGACGTCCTCGAAGACGATCTCTCCGGCGATGGGCGCGGCGCGGCCGTCGTGCCGCTGCTCCAGCTCGGCCTCGGCGCCGATGATGTCGAGGATCCGGCGGGAGGAGGCGATGCCGATCTGCACCAGGGAGAAGGTGAAGATGGAGATCTGCGTCGGGAAGCCCAGCATGACGACGAGGCCCATGTAGGCCACCAGGTCGCCGACCGTGATCGCCCCCGCTCCCTGCAACATGAGGCCGTGCCCCAGGGCGCCGGCCACCGCGAAGGCGTAGAGGAAGGTGGGCAGATAGCGGGCCTGGATGAGGCCGTTGCGGACGAACGAGTCGCGGTAGAGGCGCGCGTCGGCGCGGAAGCGCCGACGCTCCTGCCCCTCCTGCGCCGTCACCTTGATCACCTCGATGCCGCGCACGGCCTGGTTGAGCCCGGCGTTGAGCTCGCCGAACTGCTCGCGCATGCGGGTCGAGACCGGGTTGAGCCTGCGCATGTAGTGGCGCAGCGCGAACACGAAGACGAGCGTGTAGACGCCGGGCACGAGCAGCAGCCGGGGGTCGATGGCGGCGATGAAGAAGAACGGCACCAGGCCGTTCAGCCAGGAGTCGACGATCAGGTCGACGCCGGGGCTGATCATGATGGACAACTGCCGGATGTCGTTGGCCGCCCTGGCCATGAGGTCGCCGACGCGCTGGCGGTTGTGGAAGGTCTGGCTCTTGCCGAGCAGGGCGACGTAGAGCTCGTCGCGGGCGTCACGCTCCAGGCGTTTGGCCAGCACCTCGCTCCCCATGCGGGCGACCAGGTCGGACAGGCCCCGGGCCGTGACCAGCGCCAGCATCGCCAGCGTGATCGCCCACAGTGCGGAGGCCGGCTCGCCCCGCTCGCCCAGCACGGCGTCGAAGGCGTCGCCGGTGAAGAGGGGCACGGCGGCGTTGAGCACGATCATGACGAGCGACCCGCCGAGGAACCCGGCCAGGTGCTGCGGATGCCGGCGCAGGTGGGACCAGAGCCAGCGCACGGGGCCGCGCCGGTCGTAGCGCGGGCCGGAGACGGAGAACTCCGAGCTGTTGGTGGTCACCGGCAGGTCCTTCCCCCCTTGGGCCGCGGTGGCGGCGCCGCACTGTTCCTACCATCCGGGGCCGACAGAATCCCATCGCATTTCGCGCCGCTTGACAGAAACCTGCAACTGTAGTTATATGTTTTATGAAGCCATATATAGAAGGATCGAACCACACACGGAGGTGGCAGACGATGCGGCTCACGTCGATCGACTCGGCCTTCCGCGAGCTGGAGCGGCTGACGCAGCCCGTGTTCGGTGGCGCGTGGACGTCGATGCCGATGGACGCCGTCCGCCGTAACGACGAGGTGCTGCTCCGCTTCGACCTTCCCGGCATCGACCCCGACTCGATCGAGGTCACGGTCGACGGCGGCGTCCTGTCGGTGAGCGCGCGACGCGAGGAGACCTACACCGAGGACGAGGGCGTGTTCGTCCACGAGCGCTCGACCGGCACCTTTACCCGGCAGGTCTACCTACCCGAACACCTCGACGCCGACGGCGTCCAGGCCGCATACGACAACGGCGTGCTCATCGTGCGTGTGCCGGTGCTGGAGGCGGCCCAGCCGCACAAGGTCGAGATCGCCAAGGGCGACGCCGCCCGGGCACTCACGAAGTGACCATGGGCGTGGCGGCCTCCGCCACGCCCATCACGAAGGAAGGGGTCCACGATGTTCAAGACGGCACCGACGGTTGTCCTGCCGGCAGTGGAAGACCGCCCGGTGATCGGCACCTACTCCACCGCCGAGCAGGCCAAGAAGGCCGTCGGCTTCCTGGCCGAGAACGGGTTCCCCGTGGAGCGGTCCGGCATCGTCGGCCACGATCTCCGCCTGGTCGAGACGGTCATGGGCCGCGCCACCGCGGGCCGCGCCGCGGCCGCGGGCGCCGCCACCGGCCTCTGGTTCGGGCTGATCATCGGCCTGCTCATGCCGCTCTTTGCCGGTTCGACGGGCTCGACGGGCTCGACAGGGGCGCTCGTGCTCGGCGGGCTCGCGTACGGCGCGCTCTTCGGCGCCGCGTTCGGCCTGGTCACCTACCTGGTCAACAAGGGCCCCGGGTTCGTCTCCCAGCAGGCCGTCGTCGCCGACCGCTACGACGTCGTGGCCGACGCGGCCGTCGCCGACGACGCCCGCAACCTGCTGATCAAACACAACTGGCGCTCGTAGGCGGGCGCCGCGATCCACTCCTGCTCCGTCGGGCCTGTCACGCCGACCCGCGACGGCTGCTGAGGTTCGGGGCGCCGGCCGCCGTGGAGTCCCGGCCATTCGGGGCAGAGGTGACTGTGTGAAGAACCTCAATCCCGGTCGGGAACCCCTGTGGGGACTGGTGCCGCCGCTGCTGGCCAGGATGGCCGCGTGGAGCGCGTGCCTGATCCTCGTCGGCGTGGTGGCCAACTACCTGATCGGCGTCGTGGCGGCGATGCGGCTCATCGCCCTGCCCGTGGCGGTCGCCCTGCTGCTCACCGCGCTGCTCTTCCCGCTGACCAGGCGCCTGGGCGAGGCGGGCATGCGGCCGATCTACGCCACCTGGGTGACGATGCTGGTCGCGCTCGCCGTACTGGCCGGGACGGGCTGGATCATCGGCGTACGCGGCAACAAGGAGTTCCCCGGCCTGGTCAAGCAGGTGCAGGAGACCGCGAGGACCGTGGAGGGCTGGCTCTACAGCGGCCCGCTGCGCCTGGAGCCGAACCAGCTCAGCCAGTGGGTCGAGGACGTCGCGGGCCTGATCAGGGCGCAGCAGCAGCAGATCACCACCACCGTTCTCCAGGGCACGATGGTGGTGCTGGAGGTGCTGGCCTCCATCGTGCTGCTGCTGTTCGTGACGTTCTTCCTGCTGAAGGACGGCGACCGGATCTGGGCCTGGTTCCTCAGGGGCTTCGGTACGGCGGCGCCGCGCGTCGACAGGGCGGGACGTACGGCCTGGGCCACGCTGTCGCACTACGTGCACGGCACCGTGGCCGTGGCGGCGGTGCACGGCATCGTCATCGGCATCGTCCTGGCGGTCATGGGTGTGCCCCTCTGGCCGGCGCTCGCCCTGCTGATCTTTCTGGCGAGCTTCGTCCCCATCGTCGGCATCTTCTTCGCGGGGGCGGTCGCGACGCTGGTCACGCTCGGTTCCCGTGGCCCCGTCTACGCGCTGATCTTCGTAGGCATCCTGGTGGTGGAGCAGCAACTCGAGAACCACGTGCTGCAGCCGCTGATCGTCGGCCGGGTGCTGCGCTTCCACCCGCTGGCGATCATCCTCGTGCTCGCCGTCGGCGGCATCCTGGCGGGCATCGCGGGAGCGGTCGTCGCCGTGCCGATCGCCGCGATCCTCTACCGGTCGATACCCGAGCTGTTCCGCGATCCGCCGCCGGAACTGCCGCCTCCGAAGCCAGGGGCGCCAGGCGGGAACGAACCACCGCGTCTCAAACCGGCCGGACCCGGGGACGGCGAGCCGCCCGCCGGCGGGAACGTGAAGGTGGGCTGAGGACACCGAGGACATCTCGTGCATTGCTTCACCGGCAAGGCCCTGCGTGCGCAGCCGACGCGAGGTGCCTGTCGGCGGCCGGGTGATCGGGATACGGTCGGAGCGTGACTACGCCTCAGGTCGCCGACATGTGGTTCGACCCGTCCTGCCCCTACACCTGGGTGACCTCCCGCTGGCTGCTGGAGGTGCGGAAGGTGCGGCCCGTCGAGGTGCGCTGGCACGTCATGAGCCTGTCCGTGCTCAACGAGGGCCGTGACGACGACCCCGAAGGCGACCCCGAGGGCTACCTGTGGGTTCCGGTACGCGTGTGCGCGGCCGTCCTGCGGCATCACGGCCAGGAGGCGCTGGGCCGGTTCTACACCGCGCTGTGGACGACCGGCGGCGGCGACTGGATCGCCGACCTGCGTACGGCGCTGGAGAGCGCGGGACTGCCGGCCGAGCTGGCCGCGGCGGGCACGTCCACCGACTACGACGACGACGTGCGGGCCTCGCACGCCGAGGGCGTCGCCCTGGTCGGCGAGCACGTGGGCACGCCGATCGTGGCAGTCACGGGCACAGGCGGTGGCGCGGACGGCGGCGGGCGCGTCGCGTTCTTCGGCCCTGTCATGTCGCGTGTCCCGCGGGGCGAGGACGCCGGCCGGCTGTGGGACGGCACGCTGCTGGTGGCGGGCACGGAGGGCTTCCACGAGCTGAAGGGCGGGCCGCACCAGGAGCCGGTGCTCGACTGAGTCAAACCGTCTGATCTGGGTTGATAACGTGTGGTCGGCGGTCCTGTCACCGACTCGGGAGTTCGTTTGACCGTTACGGCCTGGCTGGCGGTGGCCGCGTTCCTGTGCGCGTACACGTTGATCGCCACCGAGAAGGTGCATCGGGTCGCGGCGGCGCTCGGCGGCGCGGCGATCATGCTGTTGGTCCACGCCACCGACGCGGGCTCGGCGTTCTTCGACGAACATTCCGGCATCGACTGGAACGTGATCTTCCTGCTCCTCGGCATGATGATCATCGTCGGGGTGCTGAAACAGACCGGCGTCTTCGAGTTCCTGGCCATCTGGGCGGCCAAACGGGCCAGGGGCCGGCCGTTCCGGCTCATGGCGCTGCTGATCCTGATCACGGCCAGCGCGTCGGCGCTGCTCGACAACGTGACCACCGTACTGCTCATCGCGCCCGTGACGTTCCTGGTGTGCGAGCGGCTGGCGCTGCCCGTGGTCCCCTACCTGATCGCCGAGGCGCTGGCGTCGAACATCGGCGGCGCCGCCACGCTCGTCGGCGACCCGCCCAACATCATCATCGCCAGCCGCGGCGGCCTGACCTTCAACGACTTCCTCGTCCACATGGGGCCGCTCATCGTGGTGCTGGTGGCGGTGTTCATCGGGCTGTGCCGGTGGTTGTTCAGGTCGGCGTTCACCTACGACCCCGAACGGGCCGCGGAGGTCATGGCGCTGAACGAGCGGGAGGCCATCGCCGACCCCCGGCTGCTGCGGCAGGCGCTGGCCGTGCTCGTGCTGGTGATGGCTGCGTTCGTGCTCCACCCGGTGCTGCACTACGAGCCGTCCGTGGTCGCGCTGCTCGGCGCGGGCGTGCTGGTCGCGGCCACGCGCGTGACGACCGAGGAGGCCATCGCCGAGGTCGAGTGGCCGACGCTCGTGTTCTTCGCGGGGTTGTTCGTCATGGTGGGAGGGCTGGTGGAGACCGGCGTCATCGGGCTGGTCTCCGAGGCGGCGGCCGAGGCCACCGGCGGGCGGCCGGCCCTGTCGGCGATGGTGCTGCTGTGGGGCTCGGCCGTGTTGTCGGCCGTCGTGGACAACATCCCGTACGTCGCCACCATGAGCCCCATCGTCGCCGATCTCGTCCAGGCCGCGGGCGGCGGCGAGCAGGCGCAGGTCTTGTGGTGGGCCCTCGCGATCGGCGCCGACCTGGGCGGCAACGCCACGGCCGTCGGGGCGGCGGCCAACGTCGTCATCCTCGGCATCGCCGCCCGCAACGGCAACCCGATCAGCTTCTGGCAGTTCACGAAGTACGGGCTGGTCGTGACGTTCGTGACCGTGGCGCTGTCGACGCCGTACCTGTGGGTGCGCTATCTCACCTGAGCGGCAGGACGTCCACGCCGTGTTCGTTGCCGTAGCTACAGCAATTTGTCGAGGGTGATGGGCAGGTCGGCGACCCGCTTGCCGGTGGCGTGCCTGACGGCGTTCGCCACGGCGGCGGCGACCCCGGTGATGCCGACCTCCCCGATACCGAGCAGCCCCAGGGGCATCGTCGGGTCGGGCACGTCCAGCCACTGCACGTCGATGGGCGGGACGTCGGCGTGCACGGGGACGTGGTACTCGGCCAGGCTCGGGTTCATGATGCGGCCGGTACGCGGATCGACCTGGCTCGCCTCCGACAACGCCATGCCGATGCCCATCACGATGCCGCCGCGCAGCTGCGCCGCCGCCGTCTTCGCGTTGATCACCCGGCCGATGTCGAACACGCCCAGCCAGCGCGACACGCGCACCTCGCCGGTGTCCTGGTCGACCCGCACCTCGCAGAAGTGGGCGCCGCACGCGGCCTTCACCCAGCGCCGGCGGTCGTTCAGGGCCCGCGCCAAGAACTTCAGCATGCCCGTCCTCCCGCCCGCCTCCAGGTGGTCGCGCCCCGCGCGAGCCAGGATCGCCGCGTACGTCTCGCCGTCCCCGCCGTGATGGAGACCGCCGTCGCGGGCCTCCAGGTCGTCCAGCCTTCGCCCGCGCAGCGGCGAGTCCGGCGAGCGCCGCGCCAGCGCGAGGGCCGACTCCTTGAGCTTGCGGCACGCGGCCAGCACCCCTTCGGCGCCGCTGGCCGTCTGCGCCGACCCGCCCGCTCCCGGCCCTTCTGGCAGCTCGGAGTCGCCGATCTCCACGCGTACGGCCTCCAGCGGCACGCCCAGCTCGTCCGCGGCGATCTGGGCCTGCACGGTGGCCGCGCCGACGCCGATCTCCTGCAGGGCGCAGCGCACCACGACCTCGCCGCCGGCGTCCATCCGCACGGTGACGGCGGCCGGCATCACCATCGACGGGTGGTACGCCGTGGCGACCCCCATGCCGACCAGCCAGCGACCGTCCCGCATCGAGCCGGCCCCGGGATCGCGTTCGCGCCACCCGAAGCGCTCCGCCCCCACCTCGTACGCCTCGCGCAACATGCGGTGGGAGAAGGGTTTGCCGTCCATCGGGTTGCGCGCGGGCTCGTTGCGCATGCGCAGCTCGACGGGGTCCATGCCGAGCTCGCAGGCCAGCTCGTCCATCGCCGACTCCAGGGCGAAGGAGCCGACGGAGTCGCCGGGGGCGCGCATGGACGTGTTGGCGAGCAGGTCGAGCCGGACGAGCCGCTGCCGCAGATGGATGGTGGCGGCGTCGTAGAGGTGGCGCGAAGGCGACACGACGCCCTCGGGCATGCCGCCGATCCGGCTCGTCATGGCCACGCTGGTGTGGATCAGCGCGGTCAGGTCGCCGCCGGCGTCGGCGCCCAGCGCGACCCGCTGCACGGTGGGGGTCCGGGCGCCGACCGTGCGGTGGACGGCCTCCCTGGTGAGGGCCAGCCGTACGGGGCGGGCGGTCGCGCGGGCGGCCAGTACGGCGAGCAGCGTGCCCGCCCAGACCGCGTACTTGCCGCCGAACCCGCCGCCCACGTAGGGCGACAGCACCCTGATCGCCCGCTCGGGGATGCCGAACCTCAGCGCCAGGTGCCTGCGCAGCCAGGCGATGTGCTGCGTGCTCTCGTGCACGGTCAGGTGGTCGCCGTCCCACACGGCGACCGTGGCGTGCGGCTCGATCGCGTTGTGGTGGTGCGGCGGCGTGGTGAAGCGCAGGTCCACCGACACGGGCGCGGCGGCGAGCGCGACCGCCGCGTCGCCCTTGTCGCCGCCGGCCGGCTGGATCATGCTGCCTTTCTGCTGGACCGCGTTCGGTTCCTCGGCCGCGAAGTCGACCACGGCGGGCAGCTCCCGGTACGTCACCCGCACCAGCGTGGCCGCGTGCCGGGCTGCCTCGGGCGTCTCCGCGACCACGACCGCCACCGGCTGGCCGTTCCAGTGCACCTCGTCCGTGCCCAGGTAGGAGACCGTGGTGCCGGAGGCCAGCGAGCTGAGATTCAGCAGGCTGCGCTTCGGCGCCGGCTTCATGGGCGGCGCGTTCTCGTGGGTGAGCACCTCGATCACGCCGGGCACGGCGCGCGCGGCCTCGGTGTCGAGGCTCTCGATGCGGCCCCTCGCGACCGTGGCGTGGACGAGCGCGGCATGGGCCATTCCCGGGTGGCGGTGCTCGGCGGCGTAGCGGGCCTCGCCCGTGGTCTTGGCCCGGCCGTCGACCCGGTCGACCGGGCGTCCGACGTGCTTGACGGCGGCCTGCCGCTGCTCGGTCTCGGCGTACTTCGTGGTCATGCGGTGCCCTCTCCGGTGTTCAGCTCGCGCAGCGTGGCCACGACCGTGGCGCGTGCGAGGTGGACCTTGAACGCGTTGCCCGGCCGGACGTCGGCCCCGGCCAGCTCGGCCTCGGCCGCGCGGGTGAACGACTCCTCGCCCGCCGGCCCGCCGAGCAGGATCCGCTCCGCCTCGTGCGCCCGCCAGGGCTTGGCCCCGACGCCGCCGAGCGCCAGCCGCACCGCCGTCACGGCGCCGTCCCGCACCTCCAGCGCCGCCGCCACGGAGACCAGGGCGAACGCGTACGACGCCCGGTCGCGCACCTTGCGGTAGCGGGAGCGGGCCGCGAACGGGGCGGAGGGCAGCTCAACCGCGGTGACCAGCTCGTCGGGGGCCAGCTCCGTCTCGATCTCCGGTGTGTCGCCGGGGAGCCGGTGGAAACCGGTCATGGGGATGCGCCGGGTCCCACGCACGCTCTCCACCTCGATCACGGCGTCGAGCGCCGCGAGCGCCACGCACATGTCGGAGGGGTGCGCGGCTATGCAACTGCCGCTGACGCCGAGGACGGCGTGCGACCGGTTGAGCCCTCCGAGCGCGTCGCAGCCGCCGCCCGGCTCGCGTTTGTTGCAGGCGGCGGCGTGGTCGTAGAAGTAGGGGCAACGGGTGCGCTGGAGCAGGTTGCCCCCGACGGTCGCCATGTTGCGCAGTTGGGCCGAGGCCCCGGCGAGCAGCGCCTGCGACAACACCGGGTAGCGGGCGCGGACCCGTTCGTCGGCCGTGAGGGTGCCGTTGCGCACCAGCGCGCCGATCCGCAGCCCGCCGCCTGGCAGCTCGTCGATCGTGTCGAGGGGCAGGCCGGTGACGTCGACGACCGTGTCGGGCCGCTCGACGCCCTCGCGCATGAGGTCGACCAGGTTGGTGCCGCCGCCGAGGAACTTCGCGCCCGGCTCGCCGGAGACCGCGCGGACGGCGCCGGCGACGTCGGCGGGCTTGACGTACGCGAACGGCTTCATCGTGCCTCCTGCGCCGCGACGTCCCTGATGGCGTCGACGATGCCGTTGTAGGCGCCGCAGCGGCACAGGTTGCCGCTCATGCGCTCCCTGATCTCGGCCTCGGTGAGCTCCCCTGACCGTTCGGTCACGGCGCTGGGCATGCCCGCGCGGTGTTCGGCCAGCATGGCGACCGCCGAGCAGAGCTGGCCGGGCGTGCAGTAGCCGCATTGGAGGCCGTCGTGCCGGATGAACGCCGCCTGCAACGGGTGCAGTTCCTCGCCGGAGGCCAGGCCCTCGACCGTGGTGATCTCCCTGCCGTCGTACTGGACGGCGAGGGCCAGGCAGGCGTTGATGCGCACGCCGTCGGCTAGCACCGTGCACGCGCCGCAGGCGCCCTGGTCGCAGCCCTTCTTGGGGCCGGTGACGCCGAGCCGGTCCCGCAGGGCGTCGAGCAGGCTGACCCACGGCTGGACGTCGAGGGACTCGACGGCGCCGTTCACCCGCATCCGTATCTCCGTCACGCTCTTCCTTCCGTCGGAACCCGTTGTCCCGGCGACGCTAACAGAACACCGTTCCCTTAACAAGAGAACAGCGTTCTTTTAAATGGGCGTCGTATGCTGGGCGACGATGACGCGGACTTTCCTGCGGGCCAGGCGGCCCGAGCACAAGCAGCAGCGGCGCGAGGCCATCCTCGCCGCCGCTCGCCAGCTCGCCGCCGCGTCCGGCGTGCGCAACGTCAGCCTGGGAGCGGTCGCGGAGGCGGTCGGACTGGCGAAGTCCAACGTCGTGCGCTATTTCGGCACCCGGGAGGAGATCTACCTCGTCCTGACCGCCGAGGAATACCGGAGCTGGGCGGAGGCGGTCACCGGCCGCCTGCGCACCGCCCGCGACGTGGACGACGTGGTGGCGGCGCTGGCGGAGACGATCGCCGAGCGCCCGCTCTTCTGCGACCTGCTCAGCCACTCGTCGGTCAGCCTGGAGCACAACGTGTCGGTCGAGGCGGCCCGCATCTACAAGCGCGGTGTGGTGACCATGATCGACGAGCTGGGCACGCAGGTCGCCCGCGCGTCGCACCTGACCGAGAGCGAGGCCAGGGAGCTCGTCGGCGCGGCCGCCGTCACGGCCGGCCGGCTCTACCCCGCCGCCAACCCGCCGCGGGTCCTCGCCGAGGTCTACGCCCAGGAGCCCGAGCTCGCCCGGCACTGCCCCCAGTTGCTGCCCGCCCTCCACCGCTTCCTCGCAGCGCTCGCCGCCGGGCTTCCCACGCTCAGGCCGCCCGCCGGCTGAAAGTTTCACGTCCCGCCGCCCGTCGTCCGCGACGTCTGCCCACGTAGGGGTCGCCACCCGCGCCGCGACTCGCGCCGCCCCGCTGTACACCGGGACCGAATCCGCAGACCATGCCTGTGCATAACCGGTTAACCACAGCGGAAGGGCACCCTTATGACCAATCGGCTCGGGCTCGTGGCGGCGGCGTTCGTGTCGCTCCTCGTCTCCATGATCGTCGCCCCGGCTCCCGCGCACGCCGCGACCGGACTCCAAGTCGGCGGCACCAGGATCGTGGAGGCCGACGGGAACCCGTTCGTCATGCGCGGCGTCAGCCACGCGCACACCTGGTTCACCACCCAGACCGGTTCCTTCGCCGCCATCAAGACGCTGCGGGCCAACACGGTCCGCGTGGTGCTGAGCGGCGGCAGATGGGCCCCCAACGACGCCGCCGACGTGGCCAACGTCGTCTCGCTCTGCAGGCAGAACCGGTTAATATGCGTGCTCGAGAACCACGACACGACCGGCTACGGCGAGCAGGACGGCGCCTACACCCTCGGCCAGGCCGTGGCAGTTCACCATGCGTGACAACGCGAGGACCGTGGCCGCCGCCGACCCCCAGAGCAACACCGTCTTCTCCATCCACATGTACGGCGTCTTCGACACCGCCGCCGAGATCACCGCCTACCTCGACGCCTTCCAGTCGTCCGGCCTGCCGCTGGTGATCGGCGAGTTCGGGCACGACCACTCCGACGGCAACCCGGACGAGGACACGATCATGTCCGAGGCGCAGTCGCGCGGCGTCGGCTACATCGGCTGGTCGTGGAGCGGCAACGGCGGCGGCGTCGAATA
Source organism: Nonomuraea longispora (assembly GCF_004348345.1). Classification (GTDB taxonomy): domain Bacteria; phylum Actinomycetota; class Actinomycetes; order Streptosporangiales; family Streptosporangiaceae; genus Nonomuraea; species Nonomuraea longispora. Next base: position 8,842 of record NZ_SMJZ01000035.1, on the reverse strand, counting down.
CCTCGACATGGTGAACGACTTCAACGCCTCCAGCCTGACCTCCTGGGGCCGGCGCATCTTCGACGGCGCCAACGGCATCGGGCAGACCTCGCGCGAGGCGACGTACTTCGGCGGCGGCACGGCCACGGCGGGCTCCTTCGCCTGCACCGCCTCCTGATCGCCCGGCCGCGCCCTTGCGCCGCCGGCCGTGTCCCCGCCGCGTTCTCCGTCCGGCGGGGGCACGGCCATCGATGAGCCATTCAACAATGCAAGAATAATTGAAATTTGGCGATGTATCACTATTGTATCGGCGGTCGCTAGCATGCCGAACTCACCCCTCCATCGGGTTTCGCGTTCAATGTTGCCGGCAAACCCTCGCACACGAGAGATATCTTCATGGATGCTGCGCTCGCCGATATCACTGACGGCTTGTGGACATATTTGCTCATTCCCGTAGTCGTCCTCCTGGGGCTCTTCTTCACCATCCAGTCCAAGGGGGTGCAGTTCCGCATGTTCCCGGAGATGTTCCGGGCGGTGGCGCGGAAGTCGGCGCCGGACCGGGAGGGCGGGAGACCGGTGTCGTCCTTCGGCGCCTTCACCATCTCCGCGGCGGCCCGGGTCGGCACAGGCAATGTGGCGGGAGTGGCCGCCGCCATCACTCTGGGCGGGCCGGGCGCGGTCTTCTGGATGTGGGTGATGGCGGTCATCGGCGCCGCGTCGGCGTTCGCTGAATCGACCCTCGCGCAGCTGTACAAGGTGCGCGACAAGGGCTCCTTCCGCGGCGGTCCGGCCTACTACATGAGGTTCGGCCTCAACGCCAAGTGGATGGGCATGATCTTCGCGGCGGTCATCACGCTGACCTTCGCACTGGCCTTCAACTCGGTGCAGGCCAACACGATCAGCGCCACCATGGTGTCGGCGTTCGGCATGCCCGCCGACTCGGCCGCGCCGTCCGTCATCATCGGGCTCGCCCTTGTCGCCCTCACCGCGTTGGTGGTCTTCGGTGGAGTGACCCGGCTGGTGTCGGTGACGACCATGCTGGTCCCCGTGATGGCCATCGTCTACCTCCTGCTCGGCGGCACCGTGGTGATCATGAATATCCAGAACATTCCCACAGCGGTCAGCGAGATCGTGAGCAGCGCGTTCGGATTCGAGGAGATGGCAGCCGGCGGCCTGGGCGCGGCCATCATGCAGGGCGTGCGGCGGGGCCTGTTCTCCAACGAGGCCGGGCTCGGCTCGGCGCCGAACGCGGGCGCCGCGGCGAGCGTGCGGCACCCGGTCAACCAGGGGCTGGTGCAGGCACTGGGGGTGTTCTTCGACACCATCCTGGTCTGTTCCCTCACCGCGTTCACCATTCTGTTCGCCAACCCCACACTGGCCGGCAACGACGAGACCGGGGCCAACCTCACCCAGTCGGCGCTGGTGACGAACCTGGGCTCGTGGGCGGGCATCGCGCTGGCTGTGGTGATCTTCATGCTGGCGTTCAGCTCGGTGCTGGGCAACTACTACTACGGCGAGTCCAACGTGGAGTTCCTGGTCGGCCGCAAGGGTCTGCCGGTGCTCCGCGTGCTGGTGCTGATCGCGGTGTTCGTCGGGGCCGTGGGCTCCTTCGCCACGGTGTGGGCCGTGGCCGACCTGATGATGGCACTGCTGGCGCTGATCAACCTGGCCGCGCTGGCGCCGCTGTCCAAGACCGCGTTCAAGCTGCTGGGCGACTATGTGGCACAGCGCAGGGCGGGCGTGGAAGATCCGGTCTTCACCAAGGACCGGATGCCCGAACTGCGCAACGTGCAGGTCTGGGACAGCGCCGACGCGCCGGTGAAGAGCTGACCTGCCCCGGCTGAAGGCCGTGTTGCCTTCCTGTACTGGAGAGAAAATGTCACACCCCGACCGTTCAGCGCGCGAGTACAGAACCTCTTACGAAAATCTGGAGGACAGCAGTGAAGGAATTCGGGAGGAAGGCAACTACCTGTTCCACGCGACGGACCATCTTCGTGAAGAGGTGTACCGGCTCGCGGAATATTTCGGGAACCCGTCCACCGACGAAGTCGCACGCGTCTTCCGCAACGGCCAGGACGGCCGGCCCGGTTTCGACGAGGTCTACCACGACCTGGACAGGGCGATGCAGGACATGCTGATGTCCTATACCGAGATTTCCGCGACGCTGAACTCGATGTCCGCCACCGTCAAGGAGGCGGACTGGATCACCAAGCTCAACGTGGGCGCCGTCCAACGGCTTGTCGAGTTCAGCTCCAGGACGAACGACTCCATCACCGTGCCGACCACCAAGGCCCGTCACCACTGACCTCGGAAGGAGGCGCGCATGTCCCTGGGGCCGTCGGCCAAGGTGACGCTCGGCCTGATGGGCGGCGTCGGTGCGGTGGCAGCGCTGAACCCCGAGACGATACTCGGGGTTCGGTACCTCGAAGGCGATCCGGAGAAAATCCGCGAGGCCGCGGACAAGCTCGAGTTGATCGCCGACTCGATCGACCGCCATCAGCAGCAGGCCCACACATGGGCCGAAAAGGTATGGACGGAGAACAACGGGCGCGACTATGCCGAATTCCATAAGTTCTGGGAGGGCAAGTTCGGTCTCGCGGTGTTCGTGACGGCGTACAAGTACCGAAGAGCGGCCGCGGCATGCCGCGCCTACGCCGACGTCATCGAGAAGACCAACTACGCGCTGAAAGTGCTCTGCGCGATCCTGATCGCGGACCTGATCTTCACCACCGGCTACCAGCTCGTCACCTGGAAGATCTTCAGGGCGATCGCGCGCAAGCAGGCGTTGTTGATAAAAAACTATGGCGAGACCTTCGCCATCAAATATCTCCTGCCCTACTTCGTCTACCCGCTCGCGGACAGCTTCGCCTACGCGGCGGGCGAGGTGGCCATCCCCTTCGCCATCAACGCGGTCGCCGGGGTGGAGAAGGACCTGTCGGGCAACGACGTGTTGTCACTGGACCACAACATGAAGGAGTACGGTAGCCATTTCCTGAGCAACATGGTCTTCGACGGCGTGGCGGATGCCACGGCCTACGGTATGCAGAAGGTGCCGGGGCTGCGGATGCTCAACCAGAACATCCCGCTGCCCAACGGCTGGCAGCTGAACACCGGAACCATCATCCCCAGGATGGCCGGAACGACCATGTACGCGGTGACCAGGGACCTGACGTACCACGACAACCCGCTTCCCGGCTCCGAAACCGGACTGACCGCGGAGGAGATGTACCAGAAACTCCTGGCCCACGGCTCGCGCGGGTTCATCCCGCGACGGTGACCACCGTCCGCCCGGTCGTGGCTACTCCAGATCGAGGTACGGCTTGGCCACCTGCATGGTCTTGCGCCCGGCGTCCATCATGGCCTGCCGGGCGGCATCCATGATCGCCTCGGCCAGGTCTTCGGAGCCCATCCGCATCGCCCGTCTGTCGATCCGCAGTCCCAGCAGCTCTCCGGACGGTGCGACCCGGACCACCACCTTTCCCCCCGCGCTCGCCGCCTCGCCCTGTATCTCGTTGACCTGCCCGATGACGTCGGACAGCGGCTGGGCTTCTGCGCGAAACTCCGCCACGAGCCGGTCGAGCTCGGGGTCGAAGCTCCCACTCTCGTTCATGCGCCGAACTTACTAGAGATTGTTTGACATGGTGATAGCAGCGGTAAACGACGAGGAAGTCGTGCGGAACGTGTTGACCGCTGTCAAGCCTTTCATCGGCCAAGGCAAGGTCGCGGACTATATCCCCGACCTTGCCCGGGTGGATCCCCGCCAGTTCGGCCTCGCCTTGGCGACGGCGGACGGCGAGGTGCACACGGCCGGCGACGTGACCACTCGTTTCTCGTTGCAGAGCATCATCAAGGTGTTCGGCCTGGCGCTGGTGCTGAGCAGGGACAGCGACGCCGTCTGGAAGCGGGTCCATCGCGAACCTGCGGGCACCCCGTTCAACTCGCTGGTCCAGCTGGAGATGGAACGGGGCATCCCGCGCAACCCGTTCATGAACGCCGGGGCACTGGTCATCACCGACCAGTTGCTGACGGACAGGGGCGACGCCTTCGACGCGGTACGCACATTCCTGCGCGCCGAGTCGAGCAACCCCGAGGTGCAGGCGGACACCGTCACCGCGACCTCCGAGGCCACCAACGGGTTCCGCAACGCCGCGATGGCCAACCTGATCGCCGACTTCGGCAACCTGACCAACCCGGTGGACCGGGTGCTGGACCACTACTTCCGGCAGTGCGCGCTGATGCTGAACTGTCACGAGCTGGCCCGCGCAGCACTGTTCCTGGCCCGCGACGGGATCCGGCAGGACGGCTCGCGGATCCTGTCCGCGCGGGACGCCAAGCGGATCAACGCGATCATGCTCACCTGCGGCACCTACGACGCCGCCGGTGACTTCGCCTACCGGATCGGGCTGCCGTGCAAGAGCGGCGTCGGCGGCGGCATCGTGGCCATCGTGCCCGGCCGCTACGCCCTGGCCGCATGGGGGCCGGGGCTGGACCAGAAAGGCAGCTCGGTGGCGGCGGCAGCGGCGTTGGAGGCCTTCGTCTCGCTGACCGGCTGTTCCATCTTCTGACGCTATCGCAGCCGCAGCAGGTAGCTGGCCTGACCCTCGTCGTCGGTCTCGACACGTTCCACCAGCCCGGCGGCGGCCATCGCATCCACCAGTTCGTGCGCCGTCATCGGATCGGTGGGCGGGAGCCCTTCGGACCCCGGGGTCAGAGCGGAGAACCACGGGCCGTTGGCCTCCTGCAGCGCCTCGAGCACGAGGGAGCGCACCCGGGCACCGTTCAGGATGCCGGACTGCACCGTCCGCAGTTCCTCACTCGGCTCGACGCCGAGTTCCTCGCGCAACGCCTGACGGCACTCCACGTACGCGGCCAGCGCCTCCTCACGGCGGCCCCTGCCGTACAACGCGAGAATGAGCAGCATCCACGCCCGTTCCCGGAACGGATGGTCGCTCAGGAACTTCCTGGTCCGGGTGATCACTGAAGCGTACATCTGTGCGGCGAGCTCGAGCGCGGCCAGACTCTCGAGCAGTGCCAGGCGCTGCTCAGCGAGCTGCTCCAACGGCCCGGCCCACTGCGGGTGCGGCGGCACGTCCTCCAGCGGACTGCCGCGCCACAGGCCGTCCGCAAGGCGGAACAGCTTCAGGGCGATCTCCGGACGGTGCCGCTCGAGGGACGACTCCGCCTGCCGTATCAGCTCGGTGAAGGTCAGCATGTCCAGCTCGTGCGGGCTTACTCGGAGCCGGTAGCCGACCGAGTCACCGATGATCCTGTCGATGCCGCCCAGCATGGTGCGAAGGGAGCTGGCGTAGGTGCGGATGTTGGCGATCGCAGAGCGTGGTGGCCGGCCCTGCCAGAGGATTTCCACCACGGTGTCCAGCGGCGTCACCCGGTTGGGGTTGAGCAGCAAGGTGGCGAGGAACTGCTGTCGCTTTCCCGCGGCCAGCCGGACGGCCCGTCCGCCCGCCCGTACCATCAGCGGCCCGAGGATGCCGAAACGCAATCCATCATCCCACATAAGGCAAAGAGTATATAAACCTGACAATCCCCATGTTCACGTGTCAGTTCTCCACATCCGCCCGGCGTTGACGACCGTCGACATGAACCTCGAACTGCTCGGCCGGACGGCGCCGCAGCACCTGTTCGCGGCCATCGACGGCAGGGCCACACCAGGCGTGCACAAGATGCCCTGCCGGCTGGTGATCAGGGACTCCGCCTCCCATCCGGATCGCCTGGCGGCTTAAGCGGTTCCCCTCAGGACTCGGTGCCACAGGCCGGTGACCTACAGTAGAGAGGGTTATCCGGTTCAGGAGAGGGACGTCCGTGAAGCGACCGACGATCGCCGACATCGCCAGCCGGGCGGGAGTGTCCAAGGTGGCGGTCTCCTACGCGCTCAACGGGCAACCCGGGGTGTCCGAGGCGACGCGGGCCAGGATCATCGCCATAGCCGACGAGATCGGCTGGCGGCCCAACAGCGCGGCCAGGGCGCTCAACGGCGCCAGGGCCAACTGCGTCGGCCTCGCGCTCTGCCGGCCCGCCCGAATCCTGGGCGTCGAGCCGTTCTTCATGGAGCTGATCTCCGGCATCGAAGGGGTGCTCGCCGACCGCTCCTACGCGCTGCTGCTCCAGGTCGTCACCAGCCACCAGCAGGAGAGCGAGGTCTACCGGCACTGGTGGGGCGAGAGCCGCATCGACGGCGCCTTCCTCGTCGACCTGCACTATTCCGACACCCGCGTGGCCGAGCTCGAACGGCTCGGCATGCCGGTCGTGGTGATCGGCCACCCCTCCGAGTCGGGCTCGTTGTCGGCCGTCTGGTCCGACGACGGCGAGGCCGTCCGCGAGACCGTCGGCTACCTGCGGGCGCTCGGCCACCGCCGCCTCGCCCGGGTCGCCGGGCTGCCCGAGCTGGTCCACACGACCGTACGCGACCAGGCGTTCGCGCGGGCCTGCGAGGGCGCGGCCGAGCACGTCATCGTGCACACCGACTACACCGGCGAGGAGGGCGCCAGGGCCACCAGGAGGCTGCTCAGCTCGCCGGACCGGCCGACGGCGATCGTCTACGACAACGACATCATGGCCGTGGCCGGGCTGTCGGTGGCGCAGGAGATGCGGGTGGAGGTGCCGGGCGACCTTTCCATCGTGGCCTGGGACGACTCGCCGCTCGCCCAGGTCGTCCGGCCACCGCTGACCGCGCTCACCCGCGACATCCCCGCCTACGGCGCGCACGCCGCCCAGCGCCTGCTGGCCCTCATCTCCGGGGAGAGCGTGCCGCCCTACCAGGACCGGGCGGCCGTCCTCACACCACGCGGCAGCACCGGCCCCTCCCGTCCCTGACCCGCGTGCAGGCGCCGGGCCGCGCGGCCCGGCGCCTGCGCGCGCGTCCTCAACCCGGTCGCGCGGTTCTGAGCCGGCCGCACGTGCCCGAGCCCGGCCGCACCTGCTGGAGCCGCAGTGCTGGAGCGCGGCTCCGGTCCTGCGCGAACCCCGTACGCGCAGGTCCGCGGCGCGTGCCGCGGGGCGCGGCTGGCAGACCGCGTGTTCCCGCCGCGGCACGCGCCGTCCCCTCCTTCGCGGCACATCCCACTCTGACGGAGCGTGGGGCGGGGTGTCTGCGTACGTTTACGTGCAACCGAGACCCGACCGTGACCTGTCTTGACAAATTTTTTTGTCGGCTCTAGGTTCAACCCATGGACAAAGTACGTTCGGCCGACGGCACCCCCATCGCCTACACGCGCGTCGGCCACGGCCCCGCGGTCATCCTCGTCGACGGCGCCCTCAGTTTCCGCAAGCAGAGCATCAACGCCGCCCTGGCCACCGCGCTGGCCGGCGACTTCACGGTCTACACCTACGACAGGCGCGGGCGCGGCGAGAGCGGCGACATCCCGCCGTACACGACGGAGCGCGAGATCGAGGATCTGGCCGCGCTGGTCGCCGAGACCGGCGGCCCGGTGCGGCTCTACGGCACCTCCTCAGGGGCCGCCCTCGCGCTGGCCGCCGCCGACGCGGGCGTTCCGGTCGAGAAACTCGCGCTGTACGAGCCGCCGTTCATCGTCGACGACACCCGCCCCGCCATCCCCGCCGACTACGAGCGCACGCTGGACGAGCTGGTGGCCGCCGACCGCCGCGCCGCCGCGGTGCGCTACTTCATGCGTACGGGCGTCGGGCTGCCGGCCGTGGTCGTGGCCATGATGCGGTTCATGCCGGCCTGGTCCACGCTCACGTCGGTGGCGCACACGCTGCCGTACGACGTGGCGTTCGTGGCGCCGTACGAGAAGGGCGTGCCCTACCCCGAGTCCAGCTGGGCCGCCGTCAAGACGCCGACTCTGGTCATGGACGGCGGCAGGAGCCGACCATGGATCCGCAACGCCGCCAGGGCGCTGGCCGGCCTGCTGCCCGGCGCCGAGCACCGCACGCTCGACGGGCAGACCCACATCGTCAAGGCGGAGGCGCTCGCGCCCGTGCTGACGGAGTTCTTCCGCTGACCTGCTCCGCCGTCCTTCCTGGAGGCATGTGATGCGGTTTCGCACCACGATCGAGCCGGCCGCCAAGACCGCCACGGGCTTCGAGGTCCCCGCCGAGGCCGTCGAGAAGCCCGGCACGGGCCGGGGTGTAAGCCGACGACGAGGTCGAGGTGGACCTCGAACGTCGCCGACGCCGTCGGGGTGGCGTGAGCTCGCCGGTGGGTCGCCGGAGCGAGTGACTCGCTCTTGAGAGGGAGAGCGCGGATCGCCCGGCCAGGCGATCACAACCGGCCCGGGAAACCGCAGGCTGGGGGGTATGCGACAACCCCGAGAAGATCCCGCTGTGATCGTCCGCGCCGCTTACGTCACCGCTCCGCTGCTCGTGCTGGCCTACGGAGTGATCCGCATCGTCGACGGGTTCGACGGGAGCCGGGGGCCTGGGCCGGCCTGGACGATCGGGCATATAGCGTTTCTCGCCGCCCTCGCACTGTTCATCGTTATATTTCGGGATATGTGGCGAATACTCGGCCGTACCAGGCTCGCCACCGCGCAGTTGGCCGTCGGGATCGCCGGCATCGCGTGCGCGGCCACGCAGTTCCTGATCGACATCGCGATCGGTTTCATGGCGGCCGACCACGCGGCCATGGGGCCGCTGTTCGAACAGGTGCAGGCCGTGCCGGGGGCGCAGCCGGTCATCTACGACGTGGGGCCGTTCCTGTTCTACGTGGCCCAGCTCGCGCTCGTCGTCCACCTGGCCGCCCGCAGGCAGGTGACGTTGTGGACCCCTGCCCTGGTGACCGTCGACCTCGCGCTGCCCCTCATCGATAAGGACCTGATGTCCGTCGGAGCGTTCTTTCTGCTGGTGTCGTTCTGGCCACTGGCCAGGAGGAGCACTTCCGCCGCCC
>NZ_SMJZ01000359.1 GCF_004348345.1 Nonomuraea longispora | reverse complement strand
GGGCCGCACCCCACACCGCTCAGCCCGCCCGCCCCCTGGCCCTGAAGGCCGCCGTCTTGACGCGGTTCTGGCAGGCCGTCGAGCAGAACCTGCGGGTGCCGTTACGTGAGACGTCCACATAGACGCGGTCGCAGTGGGGTGCGGTGCAGACGCCGAGGCGGTCGGCGAACTCGCCGCCCAGCACGATCGCGAGGCCCGTGGCGCAGCTCGCCGCCCAGCCGTCGGCCAGGGTGTCATGGTGGCCGTGGAAGTGCAGGTGCCACGGCTCCCCGTCGTGCCTCTCCAGGACCGGCCGGGCGCCGGTCTCCACCAGCAGCGTGTTGACCTGCGTGGCCGCGGCGTCGAGGTCGTCCGCGGCGACGGCGGCGAAGACCTCGCGCAAACGGGCCGCGACCTCGGCCAGCGCGGCGCCCTCCCCGTGGGTGACCTCGCGGTACGACGGATAGACGGCACGCAGCCCCTCGACGGCGGCGGCCGCGGGGTCGGCCGGTGGAGGGCAGGGGCGTCCGCGTCGCTCGCCGGGGGTCAGGGCGTTGACGAGTGCCACCGTGACCCGGACCACCGCATCAGTGTGACTGTTGTAATCCAATTGACCGGTTACACCTTCGCGAGTTAGCGTGTGACTGTTCAAAGCTTAAACGACGGTCACGAGGAGACGTACATGCTCACCCACGATGCCGCAATGGAGTGGATGGCGCGCTGGGACCGCCAGCAGGAGGGCTACCTTCCCGACCGGGAGGAGCGGTTCACGGTGCTGATCGACGCCGTGGAGGCGCTGGGACGGCCCGACCCGGTGGTCATCGACCTCGGCTGCGGCCCGGGATCGCTGTCGGCTCGGCTGCTGGAGCGGCTGCCGGAGGCCCAGGTCGTCTGCGTCGACGCCGATCCGCTGCTGATCGGGCTGGGCCGGGCCGCGTACCCGGGGTTGCGGTTCGTCTCCGCGGACCTGCGCAGGGCCCGCTGGACGGAGTCGCTGGAGCTCGACCGGCCCGCCGACGCCGCGGTCAGCACGACGGCGCTGCACTGGATCTCCGGCCCCGAGCTGAAGGGCGTCTACGCGGAACTGGCGACCGTGCTGCGCCCCGGCGGGCTGCTGCTCAACGGCGACCACATGGACACCGACGACGCCACCCCGACGTTGTCGCGGCTGGAGCACGCCGTGCACGACCGCGAGACAGAGCGCGCGTTCGGCGAGAGCCGGCCGGAGGATTGGCGGGCCTGGTGGGACGCGATCGAGGCCGACCCCGCGCTCTCCGAGCTCAACGAGGCCCGGAGCACCGCCGGGGCCGACCACCACGGCTCGGAGTCCCGCCTCCTGTCGGATCACGTCCAGGCCCTCGAAGAGGCGGGCTTCACGGAGATCGGCACGCTCTGGCAGCGCGGCAACAACCGGCTGCTGTGCGGCGTACGCGGTTAGTTCATGATCCGGTGCAGCAGGCCGACCAGACCGAGGGCCGTGGCGACGCCCGCCCCGACCCACCCGGACAGGCCGCCGACGGTCAGCCCGCCCAGCGAAGCGGTGATCAGGATGAGCACCCAGCGCTGGGGGAGGCGCTCGGGCTCGCGGGTCGGGGCCGGCTCTTCCCGCTGAGCACGGCGTCTGGATAATCTCATAACAGCGGTTTCCTTTCATGACATGTGTGGATCGCGACCGCCAGAGCGGCCTTTCTGGGACAGCAGAGGGGCCGCTCGTTTTTCGTTCACGAGGGTGGCACAAGATTCGCATGATGAATGGCGCTTTTTATCCTCAAACTGGCATACGGGCAACTCCGGGTGGAGAATCCTTATACGTGGATGTGGGGACGTAGCACGTCAAGGCACTCAAGCGATACCGCGAGTTCCGCACGCTTTTGCATTTTTCGCACAGCATGCCGCAGGATGCCGCGCATGAAGGAAATCACCGAGGAACTGGCGAAGGTGCTCATCCCCGAGCCGGCCAGGGGCGAGGACGAGTCCGACCACGACTACAGGGCACGTGTGGCGAGCGCGTGCGAGGCACGGAACGCCCTGGTCGGGGAGCTGATGATGGCGGCCGGCGCGTCGGCGACCGAGGATCCGGTGCTGGCGCGGCTCGTGGAACTCGCCGCACAAAAGCGCGAGATACAACGACAAATACGACTTATCATGGCATATGCGCGCGAATTCGTACGGCCGGAGCCGTACCGGCTGCGGGCGCTCGCCGAGGCGGCGGGAATGTCGATCTCCACCATCCGCACCGTTTACGACACGGATGACAAGATTGCCGTCGCCACACGAATCGGGAGAAAAGACGTGAAGAATACCGTCCACCCGGTGGTCGGCGATCAATGGTGGCGGCTTCCCGCCCGCTCCACGACCGGCGACGCGGATCCCCTTCCCGTGACCGACGGAACCCGCCGTAGCCGTGTGGCGGCCCGAGCTCTATACACCTAACCAAGCGCTTGCTACGCTCCGCCCATGACGTCCACGATCGTCTGGGGCACCGGCAACATCGGCCGCGCCGCCATCCGGGCCGTCGAGGCCCACCCGACGCTCAAGCTCGCGGCCGTGCTCGTCCACGACCCCGCCAAGATCGGTCGTGACGCGGGCGATCTCGCCGGGCTCGGCCACGATCTGGGCGTCACCGCGACCGTCGACGCCGACGCCGTGCTGGCGGCCCGCCCCGGAGCCGTCGTGTACGCCGCCTCCGGCGACCTGCGCCCCGACGACGCCCTGGCCGACATCGTCAGGGCGGTCCGGGCCGGCGCCGTGGTCGTCACACCGTCCCTGTACGCCCTCTACGACCAGCGCAACGCCCCGCCGGAACTGCGCGAGCCCGTGCTGGCCGCCATCGCCTCGGGGGGCGGCTCGCTGTTCGTCTCCGGGATCGACCCCGGCTGGGGCAACGACGTGCTGCCGCTGCTGCTCAGCGGGCTCGCCACGACCGTCGACGCGATCCGCTGCCAGGAGATCTTCGACTACTCCACCTACGACCAGCCCGAGGCCGTACGCGACCTGGTCGGCATGGGCCGGCCCATGGACTACGAGCCGCCGATGATCGCGCCCACCGTGCCCACCATGGTGTGGGGCGGCCAGGTACGGCTCATGGCCAGGGCCCTCGGCGTCGAACTCGACGAGATCCGCGAGACCCTCGACCGCCGCCCCCTCGACGCGACGGTGACGACGAGCACCATGGGCGACTTCGAGGCGGGCACCCAGGGCGCGGTCCGCTTCGAGGTGCAGGGCGTCGTCGACGGCGTGCCCCGCATCGTCGTCGAGCACGTCACCCGCATCCACCCGTCCTGCGCCCAGGACTGGCCGCTCGCGGCCGACGGCGTCGGAGCGCACCGCGTGATCGTCGAAGGACGGCCGCACATCGAGGTCACGGTCGAGGCCACCGACGAGGACGGCAACCGCTCCGCCGGCGGCAACGCCACCGCGGCCGGCCGGCTCGTGGGCGCCATCGACTGGCTGCTGACCGCGGAACCCGGGCTCTACGACGCGCTCGACGTGCCCCTGCGACCCGCGCCCGCGGGCAAGCTCGGAAGGAGACGGCCGTGAACATCGACATCCCCGAGGGCAAGGACGCCATCGAGTACGTCTGGGGCGAGATGGTGCCCGGCATCGGGACGGCCGCCACGGCGTTCTCGCTGGCGGTCTACGCCCACACGACGCTGGGGCTGCGCGAGTTCGAGGCCGCGCGGCTGCGGATCGCTCAGCTCAACGGGTGCGCCTTCTGCCTCGACTGGCGTACGGAAAGGGACGGGCAGAAGGTCGAGGAATCGTTCGCCGACGCGGTCGGCGAGTGGCGCACCACCGACGCCTTCGACGACCGCACCCGCCTGGCCGCCGAGTACGCCGAGCGTTACGCCCTCGACCACCACGGCCTGGACGACGCGTTCTGGACGCGGATGACCGCGCACTACAGCCAGGTGGAGATCGTGGAGCTGACCATGTGCCTGGGCTCGTGGCTGGCCTTCGGCCGGCTCAACCACGTGCTCGGGCTCGACACCGTGTGCGCTCTGCCCAGCGGGCGCACCCCCGCCGCCGGCCGGTGACACC
>NZ_SMJZ01000358.1 GCF_004348345.1 Nonomuraea longispora | reverse complement strand
TCGGCACCGGTGGTGGCCGCCAGCCGGTTGCGTGGCGGCACGGCCGCCTCGGCCCGCGGTGCCGCTTCGGCGGTGCGCGAGTCCATCGGCACCGCCCGCCAGGCGGGCTGCACCGGCACCCTGGTTCTGCGCGGTGACAGCGCCTTTTCCGATCTTCCCGCATCTCGTCACGCGGCGCGACCCTGCACAGGGCCGGCAGAAAAAGTGCACTGCTTTCGTGACCTCCATGCCTTCTCTCCGTCCGGTCGGTATGTCGACGCAGATGAGCAAGCAACGTCGCAGGGACACCAACCTCAAATCTATACACGGAGGTTCCTACAGCCCGCGGATTGCGTTACCGCGCGGCCTACTTAATCCCGATATGAAGCGCGGAGACGGTCGATATAGTCTTCATGCGAGCAAAGGTGGCGGTGTATATAGACGAGCGCTTCTGTCACTCCTACCTCAAGTACGCTGCGCACACCGGATGGCCAGGGAAGCTGGCACGAAACATTGCGCGGGACGTTGCCATGAACGAACACCTGCATTAGACAGGGTGGCAACTCATTCGTATATAAGAACATAAGGATCCGTCGGAATCGGCCGATCGCATCACCGAGGAAGTCATGTGGTCCGGGCGCGCCATCCGAGGCATAACCTCGCGCACATACGCAGGTCACCAGCCAGTGTGCGATGACCAATCTAGCTCGCGCGCCGACAACCCGGCTATATCCCCTCCCTATCTGCGCCAATTCACACGCTTAAATTTGCGCATTGATTGACACGGCCCGGGAAGCAGAAATTCCATCTACTTAGAGCTGCATCAACTCCCTGCCGAGCCGCCGGGCCCAAGAGTGTGATGCTGGCGATGATAGCGAAGATGCGCACGATCAACATTATGCTTTAACACAAGCTTTCCGATTGTCTCGCCATCCGTCCGATCAATTATGCTGCAATCATCCTCAATAGTGATCCCCCCATATTTAAAAAGGTCTCGATGGTTGGGACACAGGCAAAGCATGTTGTCTTTGCTATCAGGCCCCAAGTGAGGCTGCTCTCGCCCACGGATATGCACGGTAGCGGCAATCCGTAGGCCACCTGGCACTTCTAACACGGTGCCGCATACCTGACATGCATGGTCGTACACTTGCTTTAGCTCCGTCGCCAGCAGCCTGTCCGCGTAGACTCCTGGAGCGACCTCTTCCCTACGCCCGGGGGAAAGCTTGCGACTCAGACGGAGTGCCCCAGTCTTCTTAGGCGACCCGTCATCTATCTGCTCAAGTCGGAACTGGAGGACGGTAGGCCCATCGACGCTGCGTTTGGTCCAGTAATCGGCTACCGTGAAGATCCCGTCGTAACTATAACCAACTGGCGGCGAGAATTTCTTGTCGCCCCCAGCACCACGAACGACTCGAACTGGCAGTCCAGTCATAATGCTCTTGATGAGAGCAGCATTGCCCGAGTCGTCTGCCGACTGGTCTTTGACCTGCACGCCAGTATTAGGATCACGCCCACCATGACCGGTGTAGATGATCACGTCCCCGTAATCCTCATCGTCCTTGTAGCCGCCCGAGACGACGATGGACTCGGCGCCGCCCCGCTCAGCAGTGCCGCAGATGCCTGCCTGCAACGGTCGGTGCACACCCGCGTCGTGCAGAGCTCTACGGCTCTCGAAAATGGTCCCCGGTCGGATCCCCTCGATGACACCGTAGAACTCTTTTGTCGTGATACGTTGCTGGTTTTTATGTGCACGATTACGCACCAAGGCGAGATGCGCCGCAAAGTTTGACTCGCGCTTCTGCGGGATGGGAAGACCCTTATCCCGCAGCGACTCGCGTGCATGTTGGAAAATTGTATCCAGCTCTAGAAACTCAGGCTGCTCTGGAATTCCTGCACTGATGAGATGTATGAGCTCGCCAGTGAAGGCTGTATAGGTGTCGAGGCCGCCGAGCGCTGTCTTATTCTCGGCCGTCGCCGTCATCAAATATGTGCCGGCGACACGGGCATTGTTAGCGACACGCTCCGTGCTATCTTCGGCACCCATTAGCCCTAGCGCAAGTCCACTGTAGCAACAGTCCAGGATTACAATTTTGCGCCGCGCCCGACTCGCTCGAAGCTCGTTTCGTACCGTGTCATAAGCCACCGCACTGTACATGCGGTCCTTATGCGAGTCTACTAGAGTGAGATACAGATCGCTCTCCACGGAATGCATCAATCCATGGCCAGCGAAGTACACGATAAGAGTGTCTTTTGCCTCTTCTCGAGCTTGCCACAGTGGATCCATCATCGCATCTACCGTGGTGGGATTATGGACAATCGTACAGTGCTCCGCCGGCAGTCCCCACAGGTCAGATCTCTGAAGGAGACCACTCAACGTCGTAAGATTGTTTTCAACGGCAGGGAGAGACCCTAGATAGGTATACTTACTCGTGCCAATCAGCACGGCACGCGAAGTTAAGGGGTCAGGGAGATTCAATCGTTCTCCTCCAACGCCTTGAGAATCTGAACCACCAGCTCCGACTCCGCCTCAGATACCACGACGGTGGTCCCCCCACGTTCAATGGTCACCTGTGGGCGATGCCGCCGGGTTCCACGCCACTGCGATAGTGTCTCGATGAAGGCGGGCCATTGCAATGCGCTTGTCACGGCCAGAGCGATGAGATCGAGGGTGTCACCCATCTCACCGGGCTCCGGGTCCTTAGACTGCAGGCGCACATCCATATAGTCAAGAGCATCGAGGTCCCTCATCAGCCAATCGTAGAGCGACCGGAGCTCCTGCTCGGCAAAATCTCCGCTCATCCGAAGCTTCACCGTTTCATCCACCACAATCCCCACCAATCCACGACGAATCTACATCCGGGATACTACCGGCACCAACCTCACACGAGCATCAAAACATGAAAAACGGGCACCTCTCGCAACCCACCCGTCAGCCAGGTTGCATGACGGCCCCTTCGAGCGTCCACGACGCAGGCGCGGTCGCCTTGACATCCTCCAAACGCAACTACTTAAGGCTGTGACAGGTTGTATTCTGGTGGGCTGGTCGACGCTAACGCTGCAGGTGACCCCGTGAACATGAAATCGTTGAGCGAGCTTCAAACGCCGGATGAGCGAACCCTGCGCTTCACCCCGTATGGGCTCGGCATCGACCGGGCATTGACCCCTGAGGCTGCCGCGGAGTATCAGCAGACCATCATGGCATCTCATACGCTCTCGCCGGATGTCTCGGACGGCACCCGCCGATCCTTCGACATGCTGCGGGACTTGTACGTTCTGGGGATCTTCCGCTACGAGGTTTTCAGTGCTGTGCACGACCGGGCTCTGTTCGTCATTGAACAAGCACTCCGGGACCGGTTCGTCGCCTTCCACAACGGCACCGTGACATTCGTCGACGCCAGTCATGCCCGCCATGTCGTGCCGCCAGCCGCTATGAGCAAGTTGTCGAAGCGACCCGTCGGAACCGCAGCTGCGGCTGCAGGCCAACCCCGGACGGCGACCTATCCCGTTTGACGCGCATCTGCATGACCTGCGCGTCTGGGCGCGTCATGTCGGGCTGCTGCGAGGGCAACGCAACCGCAGCCTTGAGCACGCTTTGTGCACGCTCCGGAACACCGCCGCCCACCCCAACTGCTTCTACCTCCTGACCCCGGTCGAAGCAGCGCGCACGATCTCCGACGTCGCAGAGTTCATCAACCAGCTCTGGGGACAAGCGACGCCGGGCGGGCGTCTATATCCGGCGCCGATGGAGCGCGTCGTTACTGTCCTCAGCTGGAAGAGCGAGGACGTGGCGATCACGTCTGTGCAGTCGGTCCCTCACCAGAATTGGGACTATGGGTCCGGTTGGCGGCACGCCGTGATCCGCTGTGTCCTCGACGACCTGGACCTGATGTTCTTGGACAGCCGCTACGAGTCGACGCGGTTTCCCCCAGAGGTGCTGTACGGGCCGGCGACCATGTCACGCACCCTTACGTGGCTTTGATGGCGCTTCGAAGATCTGACCAGACCTGCTCTGTGAAATTTGCCAGGTGAGCGACTCGCCGAGAGAGATCGTTCTTGTCTCGGTGGGGCTCCCTCGACGCTTCGGGTGATCACGTTTCGAAGCG
>NZ_SMJZ01000357.1 GCF_004348345.1 Nonomuraea longispora | reverse complement strand
TGTGCCTCAACGTCGAGGTGCTCTCCAGCGACGGCATGTCCATCGAGATGCGTGACACCGACGAGGACGTCTTCCGCGCCGCGGAGGAGCTCGGTATCGACCTGTCCCGGCGTGAGCCGAGCAGCGTGGAAGAAGTCTGAGGGGGAGATCGCACAAAATGCTAGACGTCAACTTCTTCGACGAGCTTCGGATCGGGCTGGCGACGGCCGACGACATTCGTCAGTGGTCGCACGGCGAGGTCAAGAAGCCGGAGACCATCAACTACCGCACGCTCAAGCCGGAAAAGGACGGGCTCTTCTGCGAGAAGATCTTCGGCCCGACCCGCGACTGGGAGTGCTACTGCGGCAAGTACAAGCGTGTCCGGTTCAAGGGCATCATCTGTGAGCGCTGCGGCGTCGAGGTGACGCGCGCCAAGGTGCGTCGTGAGCGGATGGGCCACATCGAGCTGGCCGCGCCCGTCACGCACATCTGGTACTTCAAGGGTGTTCCCTCGCGCCTCGGCTACCTGCTCGACCTGGCCCCGAAGGACCTGGAGAAGGTCATCTACTTCGCGGCCTACATGATCACGCATGTCGACACCGAGATGCGTGAGCGTGACCTGCCCTCGCTGGAGGCGAAGATCTCCGTCGAGCGGCAGCACATCGAGCAGCGCCGCGACTCCGACGTCGAGACCAGGCAGAAGAAGCTCGAAAGCGACCTGGCCGAGCTCGAGGCCGCCGGCGCCAAGGGCGACCAGCGCCGCAAGGTCCGTGAGGGCGCCGAGCGCGAGATGCGTCAGCTGCGCGACCGCGCCCAGCGCGAGATCGACCGGCTCGACGAGGTCTGGAGCCGCTTCAAGAACCTCAAGGTCCAGGACCTCGAGGGCGACGAGCTGCTCTACCGCGAGATGCGCGACCGTTTCGGCCGCTACTTCAAGGGCGGCATGGGCGCGCAGGCGATCCAGGAGCGCCTGGTCAGCTTCGACCTCGACGCCGAGGCCGAGAACCTTCGCGAGACCATCCGCAGCGGCAAGGGCCAGAAGAAGGCCCGCGCGCTCAAGCGGCTCAAGGTCGTGTCGGCGTTCCTCAACACGACCAACTCACCGCGCGGCATGGTGCTCGACTGCATCCCGGTCATCCCGCCGGACCTGCGCCCGATGGTGCAGCTCGACGGTGGCCGGTTCGCGACCTCCGACCTCAACGACCTCTACCGCCGGGTCATCAACCGCAACAACCGGCTCAAGCGTCTGCTCGACCTCGGCGCGCCCGAGATCATCGTGAACAACGAGAAGCGGATGCTGCAGGAGGCCGTCGACGCGCTGTTCGACAACGGCCGTCGCGGTCGCCCGGTCACCGGCCCCGGCAACCGTCCGCTGAAGTCCCTGAGCGACATGCTCAAGGGTAAGCAGGGCCGCTTCCGCCAGAACCTGCTGGGCAAGCGCGTCGACTACTCCGGCCGTTCGGTCATCGTCGTCGGCCCGCAGCTCAAGCTGCACCAGTGCGGTCTGCCCAAGCAGATGGCGCTGGAGCTGTTCAAGCCGTTCGTGATGAAGCGGCTGGTCGACCTCAACCACGCCCAGAACATCAAGTCGGCCAAGCGGATGGTCGAGCGGGCACGCCCCGTGGTGTGGGACGTCCTCGAAGAGGTCATCACCGAGCACCCCGTGCTGCTCAACCGTGCTCCGACGCTCCACCGCCTGGGCATCCAGGCGTTCGAGCCGCAGCTGGTCGAGGGCAAGGCCATCCAGATCCACCCGCTCGTCTGCACCGCGTTCAACGCGGACTTCGACGGCGACCAGATGGCCGTGCACCTGCCGCTGTCGGCTGAGGCCCAGGCCGAGGCACGCATTCTGATGCTCTCGACCAACAACATCCTCAAGCCGGCGGACGGCAAGCCCGTGACGATGCCCACCCAGGACATGGTCATCGGCCTCTACTGGCTGACCACCCAGAAGGACGGCGCGCTGGGCGAGGGCCGCGTGTTCGGCTCGATCGCCGAGGCGCAGATGGCCTTCGACCGCCGCGAGCTGGAGATTCAGGCGAAGATCCAGATCCGGCTGAAGGACGTCCTGCCGCCGCGTGACTGGGTCGCGCCGGAAGGCTGGGAGCAGGGCGACCCGATCCGGCTGGAGACGACGTTCGGGCGGTGCCTGTTCAACCAGACGCTGCCCGACAGCTATCCGTTCGTCGACTTCCAGGTCGGCAAGAAGCAGCTGTCCACGATCGTGAACGAGCTGGCGGAGACCTACCCCAAGATCGAGGTCGCCAACGCGCTCGACGCGCTCAAGGACGCCGGCTTCCGCTGGGCGACCCGCTCCGGCGTCACGATCTCGATCGAGGACGTCGTCGCGCCGCCCAACAAGACCGACATCATGGAGAGCTACGAGCGCCGGGCCGACAAGGTCCAGCGCGAGTACGAACGCGGTCTGATCACCGACGAGGAGCGCCGTCAGGAGCTCATCGAGATCTGGACGCACGCGACGGCCGACGTCGAGACCGACATGGTCAGCGCCTTCCCGGCGACCAACCCGGTCTGGATGATGGTCAACTCCGGCGCCCGCGGTAACAAGATGCAGGTCCGGCAGATCGCCGGCATCCGCGGCCTGGTGTCCAACACCAAGGGTGAGACGATCCCGCGGCCGATCAAGGCCTCGTTCCGCGAGGGCCTGTCGGTGCTGGAATACTTCATCTCCACCCACGGCCAGCGGAAGGGTCTCGCCGACACCGCCCTGCGTACCGCCGACTCGGGCTACCTGACCCGTCGTCTGGTGGACGTCGCGCAGGACGTCATCGTGCGCGAGATCGACTGCGGCACCGACCGCGCCGTCCCGCTGCACGTCGGCGAGCGCGACGCGGCCGGCAACCTCGTCAAGGCCGAGAACGCCGAGTCCAACGTGCACGGCCGCATCCTGGCCGAGGACGTCGAGGTCGACGGCAAGGTCATCGTGCCCGCGGGTGTCGACATCAACGACAACCACGTCACGGCTCTGGTCGAGGCGGGCGTCGAGTCGGTCCGCACCCGCAGCGCGCTGGTCTGCGAGGCCAAGATCGGTGTCTGCGCGACGTGCTACGGCCGTTCGCTGGCCACCGGCAAGCTCGTGGACGTCGGCGAGGCGGTCGGCATCATCGCCGCCCAGTCGATCGGTGAGCCGGGCACGCAGCTCACGATGCGGACGTTCCACACCGGTGGTGTGGCCGGCGCCGACATCACCCACGGTCTTCCCCGTGTCACGGAGCTGTTCGAGGCGCGCATCCCCAAGGGTGTCGCCCCGATCTCCGAGGCCGAGGGCCGGGCTCGCATCGACGAGACCGACAAGACCAGGAAGGTCGTGATCACCCCCGACGACGGCTCGGAGGAGATCGCCTACCCGGTGTCGATGCGGTCGCGCCTGCTCGTGCAGGACGGCCAGCGCGTCACGGTCGGCCAGCAGCTGGTCGCCGGTGCGGTCAACCCCAACGAGGTGCTGCGCATCCTCGGCCCGCGGGCCGTGCAGCTGCACCTGGTGGCGGAGGTCCAGCAGGTCTACCGCTCGCAGGGTGTGTCCATCCACGACAAGCACATCGAGATCATCGTCCGGCAGATGCTCAAGCGCGTGAACGTGCTGGAGTCCGGTGACACCGACCTGCTGCCCGGCGAGCTCGTCGAGCGTCCGCGCTTCGAGCAGATGAACCGCGAGACGGTGGCGGAGAGCGGCTCCCCGGCCGCCGGCCGCCCGGTGCTCATGGGCATCACGAAGGCGTCGCTCGCCACCGAGTCGTGGCTGTCGGCGGCCTCCTTCCAGGAGACCACCAGGGTCCTGACGGACGCGGCCATCCACGCCAAGTCCGACTCGCTCCTGGGCCTGAAGGAGAACGTCATCATCGGTAAGCTCATCCCGGCCGGAACGGGCATGCCGCAATACCGCAACATCCGGGTCGAGCCGACCGAGGAGGCCAAGGCGGCCATGTACACCGTCGGCGGTTACGACGGCTCGGCGGCCGACTACACGTTCGGCACCGGCAGCGGCGAGGCCGTCCCGCTGGAGGAGTACGACTTCGGCCAGTACAACCGGTGATTGCTTAGCCAACGGCACGTGAACGCGCCCGGGTCTCCCGATCAGGAGACCCGGGCGCTTCGCACTCCCACCCCGCC
>NZ_SMJZ01000356.1 GCF_004348345.1 Nonomuraea longispora | reverse complement strand
CCCCCGCGATCCGTCCTGCGCCCGCCGTCGCCGCGCTCACCACGTGGCCGCGATCACGATGCCGACCACGACCACGGTGACGATGGCGGCGCGTAGCGCGGCGCGAGCACGCTGCCGGCCGGTGGCGATCACGTGCGGGCCTCAGGCGTCCTGGCTGAGGCGTTCTTCCAGACGTTCGAGGCGCTGGACGAACGGCTGGAGCTCCTGGCGGATCGCCGCGGTCAGCCTCGCTTGCACGGCGGACTCGCCCGCCGTCTGACCGGCCTGGGCCGCCGGGGTGCCCTGCTGAGCCTCGCCGCGCAGGTGCACGTACCCGGCCAGGGCCGCCACCACCGCGCGCCGGGCGAGCCGGGGTTCGGCGCCCAGCCCGCGCAGGACCTGACCCGCCACCCCGTCGGGCTCGGCGACGAGGCCCAGCAGGAGGTGCTCGCAGCCGACGTAGGTGAAGACGCCGCCCACTACGCGGAGCCGATCGACTCCGGGCTGCCCGGTTACCGCTTCCAGGCCCGGGTGCCGGGACGGGACGACATTCCCGCCGTCACCGATCCCCGGCAGGCCGCCGACCACCTGGACCTCGCGGCCATGTCGGTCATGGTCCACGGCCGCGACCGCAAGGTCAGCGAGGCGTTCGCCACGGCACTGGCCGCCGGCCGCTCACGGCTTCGACGTCCCGCAGGACACCCGAACACGATCACCTCGAGTCGCGGCTCACCCGCGCCGCCACCGCACAGACCCTCCACGAGATGGTCGACCGAGCGAGGCGGAGACACGCAGCGGGCTCACCCCCGTGGGGGGTGAGCCCGAGCAGTGGGCGATCCGGCGCCGGAGAGGAGGCGCCGACTGCGGGCCGGAGGGTGGAGGAGCGCCCCTTCGGGCTGCGACCCTTCCTACCTGCGATCGCGCACTCATAGTAAAACATCGGTCACACTGTGCGTGCCGGAAACGGCAATCACTGGTGTACGGCGGCTGAAGGGTGACAGTGCCGCCGGGCGTGCGCACGGTCAACGAACCGTCCGAACGCCACAGCGGAGGCTCCGCGTGCCCGTGGCGAGCACGACGGGCTCCGGGTAGCCGAGCGCGAACCCCGCCGCGTACAGCAGCACGGACCCGGCGAGCGTGCCCCGACCCAGCGGGGTGGGCGCGGCCGGACCCTACGCCGCCTGCGGCACCGGCATCCCGGCGAGGATCTCGCCGAGCGCCGCCGCGGTGGTGACGTCGCGCAGCTCCGCCTCGGGCGTGAGGATCAGGCGGTGCGCGAGCACCGGTACGGCCAGCGCCTTGACGTCCTCGGGGACGACGTAGTGGCGTCCGGCGGCGGCGGCCTTGACCCTGGCCGCGCGCAGCAGCGCGAGACTGCCCCGGGGACTCGCGCCGAGCCGCAGGTGCGGGCTGGCACGGGTGGCGGCGCACACCGCCACGATGTAGTCGTAGACGGGGTCGGCCACGTGGATGCGCGAGGCGAAGTCGATCATGCCGGACACGTCGGACGCCCGCGCCACGACGGGCAGCCGCTCGACCTGCGGCCCTGTCGGCATGCCCTTGAGCACCTCGACCTCGGAGACGTGGTCGGGGTAGCCGACGGAGATCTTCATCAGGAACCGGTCGAGCTGGGCCTCGGGCAGCGGGTACGTGCCGTCCATGTCGACCGGGTTCTGCGTGGCCACCACCAGGAACGGCCGTGGCACCGGATGCGGCTCGGCGTCCACCGTGACCCTGCGCTCCTCCATGACCTCCAGCAGCGCGGCCTGGGTCTTCGGCGAGGCCCGGTTGATCTCGTCGGCGAGCACGATGTTCGCGAAGACGGGCCCGTGGTGGAACTCGAACTTCTGGTGCGCCTGGTTGTAGATCGACACGCCGGTGATGTCGCTGGGCAGCAGGTCGGGGGTGAACTGGATGCGCCGCCACTCGGCGTCCACGCTGGCGGCGACGCACCGGGCGAGCGTGGTCTTGCCGGTGCCGGGCACGTCCTCGACGAGCAGGTGCCCTTCGGAGAACAGGCAGATCAGGGCCAGCTCGATGGCCTCGTGCTTGCCCCGGATGATGCGTTCGATGTTGCCGGCGAGCAGTTGGAAACGCTGGGCGAACTGACCGGCCAGCTGGGCCGGTTGCTGTGGCGGCTGCTGCTGTTGCGGCTGATGGTACGGCTGCACCGCCTGTTCGAAATGGTCTTGTTGGTGGTACTGGGTCAACTGAGTCCCCTTCTCAGTCGGTGCACTGGTAGAGCGGCGCGGCCGGGAACCCGCCGCGCGGTGTGGCCATCAGGGTCTCCCGAGGGGACCGTCGTCTTCAGAAAACGGGGGAATCGGGAGCGGAAGGGCCGCCAAGGCCCGAGGGTGCCCTGAGCTGTCAAGTCCGCGCATCACGGATGTCCTTCCGGGTTTTGTCGGCGCCTGCCGATACCGTGGTGGTCTCGTTACCGAACGTGTGGAGGTGGGTGTGCACAGATCGTTCACGTTCCTGCTGCGACCCACCACCAGGCAGGCCGCCGCGCTCGCGGCGTGTCTGGAGGACCACCGGCAGTTGTACAACGCCGCGCTGGAGCAGCGCCGCACTGCCTGCGCGCGAGCCGGTGTCTCGGTCCGGCACGGGGACCAGTCGGCGGAGTTGAGGGAGATCCGCCGAGCGGACCCGGACGGGCACCTGGCCGACCAGCACCACCTGGCGGCCTCGGCCGAGCGGCTGGCCGCCGCCCAGCGTAACCTGGCGCACAAGGCTGAAAGCACCGGTCGAGAGCTGATCGCGGTGAACCCCGCCCGCACCTCCCGCACGTGTGCCCGCTGCGGACACTGCGCGTGGGAGAGCCGCCTCACCCGAGCCGCGTTCCGATGCACGGCGTGCGGGCATGTCGCGCACGCCGACGTGAACACGACCAGGAACATCCTTGGGGCAGGGCTTGCCCTTCGCCAGGCTGCGGAAGCGGTTCAGCGAGAAGCCGCTCTCTTCAGGGAGCGCAGGAGTCACCAGGGTGTCACTGATGTCGTTGTTGGCGGCGGTACCCCCGACGTCGGCCAGCTTGGGGCCGGTGCTGGACACGCCCACACCGAACCAGGCCGCCGCCGCGACCAGGGCCATGGCCACCACGGAGGCGATCGCTGCCGTGCCCCGGTCGCCCCGGAGCATGCGCGTCCGCACCGCTAACTCACCCCGTATGCACAGTTACAGAGCGTTTTGCCCCCGCCTTACCGGCCATCACCTTAGCGCCCAGCCGTCGCTCGCGCGTATGTACTCGCTGGTACGGGCATGGGTTCGCCGGGAGACGGCGGAGAGTGTCGGTGCGAAGCCGTACCTTGGTCCCCGTGCCTGAACAGCCTCTGACCCTCGACGCGGTCCTCACCGACGAGGCCGTCCTGTCGACCTACCGGCGCATGTTCGCCGCGCTGGCCCGCGACAGCGGGGCGGTGGTCGACGATCCGGTTCTGGTCGACATCGCCGAGACGTTGTTCGCCGCGTTCGCCGAGGCGGGCGAGGAGTGGCTGACGCACGAGCAGATGCGCTTCGCCTGCCGGGCCTATCCCGCCGACCAGTTCGACAACCGGCTGCGGGTGCTCAAGGGGCTCGGGGCGATCCGCGAGGTGTTCCCCAAGCCCAACCAGCTGCGTTACCGGGCGTCGTTCACCAGCGTGGTCGGGCTGATGTTCGTCCGGCGGATGATGGACGACGGCGGTCAGTCGGAGATGCACCGGCTGCTGGCGCTCGAGGACCTCAACGTCGCCGACCCGCGCACCACGATGGAGGAGGCCGGGCAGAGCGCCGTCAACCTGACGCGGGCGTTCCGGCTGTGGGCGCTCGAGTTGGTCACGCTCACCATGGGCACCATCGAGGAGCTGCGCGAGCAGGCCCCCAAGCTTTGGGGCACCGAGGAGATCGCGCGGCGCGCGCAGGGGCTGCACGGCACGATCCTGACCCGCTGGCCTGAGCTCGACCGGGTCTGCACCGACCTGCGCGCGGCGATCTACGCCTACAGCGACGCCTCGCGCCGGGCCGCCGGGCGGCTGGCCGACTCCGCCGGCACCACGCGCAACCTGACGCTGCTGCCGACCGAGACGTGGCGCACGTTCGCGCAGACCGCCTCACGGGAGCGGCTGGCGGCGGTGCTCGACGGGTTCGTCTTCGAC
>NZ_SMJZ01000355.1 GCF_004348345.1 Nonomuraea longispora | reverse complement strand
TTCCCGGAGGGGGATCTGGACGCGCCGGTGGTGGTGCTGACGGTGGGGCAGGCCAAGGGGCTGGAGTTCGACGCGGTCGTGGTGGTGGACCCGCAGGGCATCTGGGACCAGTCGCCGATGGGCGGGCAGGACCTGTACGTGGCGGCGACGCGGGCGACGCGGCGGCTGACGGTGGTGCACGAGGGCGTCCTGCCGGACGTGCTGTCCCGCCTGACCTATGAATCTACAATGTAAAGGCGGAGGGTGTTTTCACGCATCCCCACAGGCATCCTCACCGCGGACGAGCTTGTCGGCGACGTCACGGATGCTCCGGGTGACGTGGTCGAGAGAGCGCAGCGTGTCCAGGTCGAGGTGGTCCATAATGCGGCGGTAGTGTTCGTGGCCGGCGTTGTTGATCTCCTCGATGAGGGCGGTGCCCTCGGGGGTGAGTTCGACGCGGCGTACGCGGCGGTCGTGGGGGTCCTCGTGCCGGCAGGCCAGGCCCTGGGCGACGAGGCGGTCGACGATGCCGGTGACGGTGCCGAGGCCGACGCCCAGCGCCTGGGCGAGCTCCTGGCCTGAGGAGGAGCCGTTGATCGCCAGGAGCATGACGACCTTGAGCTGGCGCATGGTGAGGTTGGAGGTGAACAGGGGGGAGTGGTGCTGGGCGAACAGTCGCCCTAGGCCACGCTGGGTTTCGGTGATCCGGTGGATCAGGTCTTCGCGTTCGCTGCTCACGCTCACCTCTCGCCTTTCCTGAGAAGGCTATCAGGAAGTTCGGGGCTGGCTAAATGTTCGTGTCAGACGAAGTGTTAGTCTGTGGCGAACTCTTGGAGGGGGAGCCCATGACCGCTTTCGCTCGGTTGAGCTTGGTCAACCGCAGCCTTGTGATCCTGATCGCGCTGGTGCTCACGGGGTTCGGCGTTTTCGCCATTCCTCAGCTGAACCAGCAGTTGCTGCCGTCGTTGTCGTTTCCGGGTGCGTTCGTGGTGGCGCCGTTCCCCGGCGCCTCGCCCGAGATCGTCGAGGATCAGGTCACCAAGCCGATCGAGGATTCCTTTCAGGGGCTCGCCGGGATGGAGCAGATGACGTCGAGCTCGAAGGAGGGCCTGGCGCAGATTCAGGTGGCCTTCGAGTACGGCACCGACGTGGAGTCGTCGGTGAACAAGATGCAGCAGGCGATCAACCGGGTGGCGTTGCCGGAGGGTGTGGAGCCTCAGGTGGTGGCGGGCAGTACCGATGACATTCCGGTGCTGGTGCTGGCGGTGGGTGACGGCGGTGACGAGCGGTCGATGGCCGACAAGCTGCGCCGGATCCTGGTGCCGGAGTTGCAGGGCGTCGAGGGTGTGCGCGAGGTGTCGGTGACGGGCGCCCGCGAGGAGGTCGTGACGATCCGGCCGGATGCGAGGAAGCTGGCGCTGGCGGGGGTGTCGGTGGCGCAGATTCCCGAGGTGCTGAAGGCGAACGGCACGCCGATCCCGGCCGGGACGTTGACCGATGACGGCAAGGCGCTGACGGTTCAGGTGGGTTCGCGGGTGGACTCGCTGCTGGACTTGGAGAACCTGTATCTGACGCCGGCGCAGCCGGCGTCGGCTCCGCAGCAGGCTCGGCCTCAGCAGGGTCAGCCCCAGACCGGTCAGCCCCAGAGCGAGCAGGCACAGAGCGGGCAGCCCCAGCCAGGGCAGGCGCAGTCCGGGCAGGCGCAGCCGGGTCAGGGGGCGGTCGCGCAGCAGCAGGCCAGGCCGAAGCGGCTCAAGCCGGTGAAGCTGGGTGATGTGGCGGAGATCGAGCGCGGCCTGGCGGAGGCGACGACGCTCACCCGTACCGACGGCACGGCGAGTCTGGGTGTGGCGGTGACGATGTCGCCGGACGGTAACGCGGTGACGATCTCGCATGACATCCGGGAGAAGCTGCCGGAGCTGACCAGGGCGCTGGGCGACTCGTCGGACACGGCGGTGTCGGTGGTGTTCGACCAGGCGCCGTATGTGGAGGAGTCGATCGAGAGCCTGACCACCGAGGGTGTGCTGGGCCTGGTGTTCGCGGTGCTGGTGATCTTGGTGTTCCTGCTGTCGGTGCGGTCGACGCTGGTGACGGCGGTGTCGATTCCGCTGTCGGTGGTGATCGCGTTGCTGGCGTTGTGGGCGGGTGACTACTCGCTGAACATGCTGACGCTGGGTGCGTTGACGATCGCGGTGGGGCGTGTGGTCGACGACTCGATCGTGGTGCTGGAGAACATCAAGCGGCATCTCGGTTACGGCGAGGCGAAGCTTCAGGCGATCTTGACGGCGGTGCGTGAGGTGTCGGGCGCGGTGACGGCCTCGACGCTGACGACGGTGGCGGTGTTCGCGCCGATCGCGATCGTGGGCGGCATGGTGGGCGAGCTGTTCAGCCCGTTCGCGATCACGGTGGCGGTGGCGTTGCTGGCGTCGCTGGTGGTGTCGCTGACGGTGGTGCCGGTGCTGGCGTACTGGTTCCTGAGGGCGCCTGTGCTGAGTCCGGAGCAGGCGCGCAGGCAGCGTGAGGAGGCGGAGGCGAAGGAGCTGCGTTCGCCGTTGCAGCGGGCCTATCTTCCCGTGTTGCGGTTCGCGACCCGGTTCAAGCTGGTGACGGTGCTGATCGGGGTGGCGGTGTTCGTCGGCACGATGGGGCTGGCCGGCGGGCTGCAGACGAACTTCCTGGACGCTTCGGGCCAGAACACGCTGTCGTTGTCGCAGCGGATGCCGGTGGGCACTGATCTGGAGAGTACGGACAAGGCGGCGCGGAAGGTCGAGGAGGTGCTGGCCGGCCTGGGCGGTGTGGAGACGTACCAGGTGAACGTGGGCGGCGGCAACGCGATGTCGGGCGGGGCGGTCGGCGGTGGCGCGGACCGGGCCTCGTACTCGGTGACGCTGAAGGAGGGCGCGGACACGGCGCGGGTCGAGCGGGTGTTGCGCGAGGAGATCGCGGGTTTGTCCGGCGTCGGCGAGGTCACGGTGGGTGCGCAGGCGGCCGGGTTCGCCTCTGACACGATCGACGTGATCGTGCAGGCTCCTGATGCCGAGGCGCTGCGTGAGGCGACGGAGTCGGTGACGGCGGCGATGGGTGAGGTGTCCGGGCTGGAGGACGTGTCGTCCGATCTGGAGACGAGTGCGCCGCGGGTCGAGGTCGTGGTGGACCGGGAGGAGGCCGCGGAGCGGGGTCTGTCGGAGGCGCAGGTGGGTCAGGCGGTGGCGCAGGCCTTCCGCGGGGCGCCGCTGGGTCAGATCACGCTGGACGGGCGGGCGAGTGACCTGGTGTTGCGGGGGTCGGACGCGCCGGAGGATGTGGAGGCGATCGAGAACCTGAAGGTGGCGACGGCGGCCGGGATGGTGGAGGTGTCGTCGGTGGCCGAGGTTCGGCAGGTGGCGGGGCCGACGCAGGTGAGCAGGATCGATGGTGAGCGGTCGGCGACGGTGTCGGCGAAGGCGGAGGCGGCCGATCTGGGGAGTGTGACGCAGGCGTTGACGTCGAAGCTGGACGGGTTGAGCCTGGCGGCCGGGGCGTCGTACGAGATCGGTGGTGTGTCGGCTGATCAGGCGGACGCGTTCGCCGATCTGGGTTTGGCGATGCTGGCGGCGGTCGCGATCGTCTTCCTGATCATGGTGGCGACGTTCCGTAGTTTCGTGCAGCCGGTGATTTTGCTGGTGTCGATCCCGTTCGCGGCGACGGGTGCGATCGGGTTGCTGGTGGCCACGGACACGGCGCTGGGTGTGCCGGCGTTGATCGGCATGCTGATGTTGATCGGCATCGTGGTGACGAACGCGATCGTGTTGATCGACCTGGTCAACCAGTACCGGGATCAGGGCATGGGCGTGGTGGAGGCGGTGATCGAGGGCGGCCGGCGCAGGTTGCGGCCGATCCTGATGACGGCGGTGGCCACGATCTGCGCGTTGACGCCGATGGCGCTGGGGGTGACGGGTTCCGGCGGGTTCATCTCGCAGCCGCTGGCGATCGTGGTGATCGGTGGTCTGATCTCCTCGACGTTGCTGACGCTGGTGCTGGTGCCGACGTTGTACGTGGTGGTGACGCGTAAGGGCGAGGGTGAGGCGGGGCCGGCGAGCCCTCGGGTGCGTGAGGGCGCGGGCGGCGCGGGGACGCAGGATCTGGCCGGTCACCCGGCGTAGGGGGTTGCCGGGGTTGTGTGGCCTTCGCCGGTGACGGGCGGGGGCCACCTTCCTGTGCGTCTACAGGTGCGCCTGCACGGTGGCTCCCCTCAGGAATGGGTGTTGAGCCTGATGGCGCGGCACTGGGC
>NZ_SMJZ01000354.1 GCF_004348345.1 Nonomuraea longispora | reverse complement strand
GGGCCACCCCGCCGCTGCGGCTGACCCGACGCGGCCGGGTCGTGCTGGTGGTGGCGGCCTCGCTGCTGTCGTTGGGGGGATTCTGGCTGGGTACGCGTGCGGCAGGACATGCGGCCGTTCCCGTCATGGTGCCGGCACACGCAGGGTTGCCGTGGGTGGAGGTCCGCGAGGGGGACACGCTGTGGGCGATCGCCGACGCCCTCTCCCATGGCGAAGATCCGGCAACCCTGGTGGAGGAGATCAAGCGCCTGAACGGCCTGCCCGACTCCCTCATCCGCCCAGGCACCCGCCTCTACATCCCGAAGGACGACACCACCGCCTTACGCTGACCCGCCCCTGCCGACCGGCACGGTCGAGTTCCGGCGGTCCCGGCTCGCCCACCGGTCAGGTGCCGGGTGGCCTGCCGCCGACACGCTCGCCTGGTCGGGGCCCGTCCGCCCCGTCTCACGTGGGTCCTCCCGGTTCGGCGTCCGATCCCAGCCGGTTCCCCCGGTTCGGCGTTCGACCCTGGCCAGCCGTCCCCCCGGACGGCGGTGCAGCCCGGTTCCCCCTGCCGGCGTCCGGACCCGCACCAGTCGGGTCGCGGGCCGCACCCGGCCGGCCCAGGCGGTTCGTTCAGCGGCAAGCCCTGTGGAAGTCGGGTGGGTGACGGGGCGTTCAAGGAGTGAGCGTGGTGGGCGAAGTGTCGCGGTGCTGTTGTGAGCTTCTTTCACGGACGAGGCCGCGCACAACTCTTGTGACGCTCCCAACTGCACGAACACCGCCGGGACGGCGCGACACGCCCGGGACTGGAGAAGATGGTGGACTGATCAGCGACTTCCGCGGGACGGCGCGGCTCAACTTGCGTTCATGGTCGCTCGCTTCTACGGTTGGACCACAACATCTAGTAGTTACACCGATGTAGGTTCACCACACCTTGTGGTTATGCCACCGTTCCACGGTCAGCCGTGGAGCGTGCGTGAGCGTCCCCTCGCGCGGGGAACGGTGTGCGGTGACCGTAGGGCCCTTGGAGGCGAAAGCGTGCACTGTCCGTTCTGTCGCCACCCTGACACCAGGGTCATCGACAGCCGCTCGACGGAGGACGGGGCGGCCATCAGGCGCCGCCGCACCTGTCCCGAGTGCGGGCGCAGGTTCACCACCCAGGAGACCGTACTTCTCATGGTGAGCAAGCGCAGCGGAGTGACAGAACCGTTCTCGCGGGACAAGGTCGTGGCGGGCGTGCGGCGGGCCTGTCAGGGCAGACCGGTCAGCGAGGATTCGCTGGCGCAGCTCGGGCAGCAGGTGGAGGAGGCCATCAGGGCCAAGGGTGCGGCCGAGATCCCCTCGAACGAGGTGGGTCTGGCGATCCTCGGCCCGCTGCGGGAGCTCGACGAGGTGGCCTACCTGCGTTTCGCATCGGTATATCGCGGTTTCGAGAGTTTGGCGGACTTCGAGGCCGAGATCTCACAGTTGAAGGCGGAGAAGGGGGAGTCATGACGGAGACGGCCAGCGGTTCAGTGGCGCGCGGGGGCAAGCGTCCACGTAAGGGGCTGAAGATGAAGCGCATCTTCACCAAGCCCGGCGTACACCCGTATGACGAGATCCAGTGGGAGCGCCGCGACGTCGTCATGACCAACTGGCGCGACGGCTCGGTCAACTTCGAGCAGCGGGGGGTCGAGTTCCCCGAGTTCTGGTCGGTCAACGCGGCCAACATCGTGACGACGAAATACTTCCGCGGGGCCGTGGGGACCCCGCAGCGTGAGTGGAGCCTCAAGCAGCTGATCGACCGGGTGGTCGGCGTCTACACCCGAACGGGCGTCGAGAACGGCTACTTCGCGAGCGAGGAGGATGCCGAGATCTTCGACCACGAGCTGAAACACGCGCTCGCCCACCAGGTGTTCGCGTTCAACTCGCCGGTCTGGTTCAACGTCGGCACACAGTCACCGCAGCAAGTAAGCGCGTGTTTCATCCTCTCCGTGGACGACCAGATGGAGTCGATCCTGGAGTGGTACAAAGAGGAAGGCGTGATCTTCAAGGGGGGTTCGGGGTCCGGGGTCAACCTGTCCCGCATCCGTTCCTCCAAGGAGTTGCTGTCCAGCGGCGGCACGGCCAGCGGCCCCGTCTCGTTCATGCGCGGCGCCGACGCGTCCGCGGGGACGATCAAGTCCGGCGGCGCCACCCGCAGGGCCGCCAAGATGGTGGTGCTCGACGTCGACCACCCCGACATCGAGGAGTTCATCGAGACGAAGGCGCGCGAGGAGGACAAGGTCCGCGCGCTGCGCGACGCCGGGTTCGACATGGACCTGGGCGGCAAGGACATCGTCTCCGTCCAGTACCAGAACGCCAACAACTCGGTGCGCGTCTCCGACGAGTTCATGCGGGCGGTGGAGAAGGGCGGCGAGTTCGGCCTGCGCGCCCGCCTGACCGGCGAGGTCATCGAGAAGGTCGACGCCAGACACCTGTTCCGCAAGATGGCCAAGGCCGCCTGGGAGTGCGCCGACCCGGGCCTGCAGTACGACGACACGATCAACGACTGGCACACCACCCCGGAAACCGGACGTATCACGGCCAGTAACCCGTGTTCGGAATATGTGCATCTGGATAACTCGTCCTGCAATCTGGCCAGCATCAATCTGCTGAAGTTCCTGAAGGACGACAACTCCTTCAACGTCGCCGACTTCGTCAAGCTGACCGAGCTGATCATCACCGCGATGGACATCTCGATCACGTTCGCCGACTTCCCGACCGAGAAGATCGGCGAGACCACCCGTGCCTACCGGCAGCTCGGCATCGGCTACGCCAACCTGGGCGCGCTGCTGATGGCCTCCGGCCACGCCTACGACTCCGACGGCGGCCGGGCGGTGGCCGCGGCGATCACGTCGCTGATGACCGGCGTGTCCTACCGGCGCAGCGCCGAGCTGGCCGGCGTGGTGGGGCCGTACGACGGATACGCCAGGAACGCCGAGCCGCACAAGCGGGTCATGCGCAAGCACGCGGCGGCGAACGACAACCTGCGCACCGTCGGCTCCATGGACGCGAAGATCCACTCCGAGGCGTCGCGCCAGTGGTCGGAGTGCCTCAAGCTGGGCGAGAAGCACGGCTACCGCAACGCGCAGGCCAGCCTCCTGGCCCCCACCGGCACGATCGGCCTGATGATGGACTGCGACACGACCGGCATCGAGCCGGACCTGGCGCTGGTCAAGTTCAAGAAGCTGGTCGGCGGCGGGTCCATGCAGATCGTCAACCAGACGATCCCGCGGGCGCTCAAGCAGCTCGGCTACCAGCAGGAGCAGATCGAGGCCATCGTCGAATACATCGCCGAGCACAGCCACGTCGTCGACGCCCCCGGCCTGCGCCAGGAGCACTACGAGGTGTTCGACTGCGCGATGGGCGAGCGGGCGATCGCGCCCATGGGTCACGTGCGGATGATGGCGGCCACGCAGCCGTTCCTGTCCGGCGCCATCTCCAAGACGGTCAACCTGCCCGAGTCGGCCACGATCGACGACATCGAGCAGGTCTACATGGAGGGCTGGCAGCTCGGCCTGAAGGCCCTGGCCGTCTACCGCGACAACTGCAAGGTCGGCCAGCCGCTGTCGGCGGGCAACGGCTCCAAGAAGGAGGAGCCGCAGGCGGAGCCCGAGGTGAAGGTGGTCGAGGTCAACCGGCCGACCCGGCGGCGCATGCCCAACCAGCGACCGAGCATGACCACCCGTTTCACGGTGGGCGGCGCCAAGGGCTACATGACCGCCTCCTCCTACCCTGACGACGGACTCGGCGAGGTCTTCCTCAAGATGTCCAAGCAGGGTTCGACGCTGGCGGGCGTCATGGACGCGTTCTCCGTCGCGATCTCCATCGGGCTCCAGTACGGAGTGCCGCTGGAGACGTACATGAGCAAGTTCGTCAACATGCGGTTCGAGCCGGCCGGGATGACGGACGACCCGGACATCCGGATGGCGACGTCGGTGATGGACTACATCTTCCGCCGCCTCGCGCTCGACCACCTGCCCTACGAGGAGCGGGCGGCCCTGGGCATCTTCTCGGCGGCCGAGCGGGCGGCGCAGCAGCGCGGCGAGGACCCGGCGGCGCTGCAGGAGCCGGTCGACCGTGAGGCGCTGGCCCAGTCGGCGCCCATCGAAGCCCAGCCCGAGAAGGATCAGCCGGTCGCGGAGCTGACGCTGGAAAGCCACCAGCGCTTCACCGCGGACGCGCCGCTCTGCATGACCTGCGGCACCAAGATGCGCCCGGCCGGGAGTTGCTACGTCTGCGAGGGCTGCGGCTCGACCAGCGGCTGCAGCTGACGCGCTGAGCGTGATCACGGGTGGGGAGGGGCGGTGGCCCCTCCCCACCCGTATGAGCGGTCAGGGGA
>NZ_SMJZ01000353.1 GCF_004348345.1 Nonomuraea longispora | reverse complement strand
GTGGACAGGGGGAGGGCGGAGGGAGAGCCTGTGGACGGAGGTCAGACCGACAGATCCCGCAACGCGGTGAAGAAGGCGTGATGGCGGCCCAGCTCCCGCTCGACCGGCTCCACCACCATCGTCGCGGACACGGCCGCCACCCTGCGCCTCATCTCCCGCTCCAGGCGCTCTCGCTCCCTGGAGGCGTTCAGCTCGACGAAGTTGCGCGAGGCGATGCCCGACAGCGCACCCAACCCCAGCACGGCGGCCATCATCAGCCCGACCCACGGGAGCGCCGCGCCGTCGCCGAGCAGTTCCAGTTGCGGGGGCAGTTGTCCCGGCATGAGCAGCCCGGCCAGCAGCCAGATGACCCCGGCCGCGAACGCCGCCACCAGGGTGTACTGCCACACCTTGAGCGTGCGCCACCAGCCGGGCACCCGGTCGAGCTGCGGCGCCACCTCCGTGAGGTCCTCGGTCAGCGCCTGCGGGAGCTGGCCGGAGCGCGACCTGGCCGCCTGGTGCACGGAGGCGCGCCACACGGGGTGCATCCCGACGGAGAGGCCGTCGGCGAGCGCCTGCACGGCGTTGGCGACCTCGGCCGACTGGGCGCTCACGGAACCGGTCGTGATGCCGCGGATCTCCGCGCTCACGTCTTCGAGGCGCAGGGCCTTCAGCGGATCGGGGCGCAGCTTCGCGAACCATCGAGGGTACGGCCACCCGACCCACTGATTGGAGCGCTCGGCGTAGACGTTCTCCATGGCCTCGCCCACCGCGGGCACGCCCACGGCGTCGCAGAGCGCGTCGGTCAGCCCCATCCGGCGGGCCTCGTCGACCGACGACGGGGCGGAGAGCGCCTCGCCGAGCGGCATGACCTCGCCGAGGCGCTGCTCCAGGCGGTGCAGGTCGGCCTCGAGCTTCTGGATGGCGGCCCGCCGCCGTGACACGGCGGTCGCGATGACGCTCTTGAGACTTTCGATGCCGCGTCCGGTGACCGCCGAGGTGGGTACGACGCTGGGGTGGTCGACGCCTTCGCGGCGCAGCAGGTCGTTGAGGTCGATGACCAGCTCGGCCAGCTCCTCGGTGGTGAGCCGGTCGGCCTGGTTGAGCGCGAACACGGTGACCGCGTCGTGCCCCGCCAGATCCGTGACGTAGCGCCGGTGGGTGGAGGCGTCGGCGTACTTCTGCGGGTCGAGCACCCACACCACGAGGTCGGCCAGCCCGATGAGCCGATCGGCCTCGGTGTCGGTGAGCGCCCGGATGGAGTCGTGGTCGGGCAGGTCGAGCAGGATGAGCCCGTGCAGCTGGCTGTCGCCCTTGTCGAGCGCGCTGGCGCGGGAGAAGCGGTGCCGCCACTGGATCTGCAGCCAGTCGAGCAGCGGCCCGGCGCCCTCCAGCCCCCACACGCAGGCGTGGGTGCGGGCGGTGGTCGGCCGGCGTACGCCGGTGGGCGACAGCTCGAGCCCGGAGATCGCGTTGAACAACGACGACTTGCCGCTGCCCGTGCCGCCCGCGAGGGCGACGACGGTGTGCTCGGACGACAGCTTGAGCCGGTCTCCGGCCCGCTGGAGCAGCACGCCGGCCTCGTCGAGCAGCTTCTTGTCCAGCCGCCCCGGGCCCAGCTCCACCACCTTGGTGAGCGCGGTCAGCCGCGGAGCGAGACCCGGCCTGGTGGTCATGGTGGTCATCGAGCGACCTCGAGGTTGTACGTTGCCTGGTAGAGGCGGGTTGCGACGGACTCGTCGGGAATGCCCGCGGAGTCGAGCGCTTTCCCGTAACGCATGGCTTCCTCGTCGAACAACATGCCGATCCTGGCGCGCAGGTCGCTGAGCGCCTTGGCGCCGATGCCACGCAGGGACTCGGCGCCGAGCAGGGCGTTGACCAGCCGATGTGGAACACCCTCGCCGTTGCTCCCGCTGAACATCGCGACCATGAAGATCAGGGCGAGCGAGTCGTGGTCGAACGAGACCAGCTTCGACACCGACCGCTTGGCCACACCCTCCGTGCGTACCAGCTCGCCCAGGTGATCCTGCCAGGAGGCGATGGCACGGCCGGTGTGGCGGATGAGGTCGTCAGAGGGGGTGTCGAGGCCGTCCGATATCTTGGCGCCCAGCTCGGAACGGTGCCGCCAGCGCGCCACCACCTCCTCGCAAGCACGGTTGGCGGCGGCGACGATCACCGACTCGAGGCCCGTGCGGATCGCCGCCTTGAACGCCAGCACCCGCTCGGGCGCCTGTTTGGCCGCCTTCCCGCGCCTGCGTAGTTGCAACGAGCGCATGAGGTCGCCGGAGCCGGCGAAGTCCTGCCATCTGGCCAGCACCTCGCCGTGCAGCAGCGAACCGTTCTTGTACGCCTTGTCGATCTCCATGAGCGCGCCGCGGAAGGCCGCCTCCACGTCGCCGCGCAGCTCTGTCCTGAAGGCGACCTGCCCCTCCAGGTGCTTGGCCAGCGCTGGTACGCGGGTGCGGAAACTGTTGAGCACGCCGTTGAGCGTCTCGCGTACGGCCTGCGCCCGGCGCTCCTCGTCGACCGAGAGCTCGGCCAGCCACAGCCGCAGCTCGGTGACCTCGCTGTCGGGCAGCCTGCCGTCCGTCACCTTCGCCTCGTTGATGACGAACCTGTCGATGTCGCCCATGCCGTATTCGGTGAGCATGCGGACGAAGTGCTTGAGCACCACGTCGGCCGACCGGGGCTGGACGCGCGACAACACGATCGCCAGCCGGGCACCCCGTTCCTTGGCCAGGCGCAGCAGGCTCCAGGCCGGGGCGTCGGCGTAGCGGGCCGCCGTGGTCACGAAGATCCACAGGTCGGCGGCGTCGAGCATGCGGTGCGCGACGTCGTGGTGCTCCTCCACGACCGAGTCGATGTCGGGGGTGTCGAGCAGCGCCACGCCCTGCGGGAGCTTCTCGGTCGAGACGACGACCAGGCCGTCCGGCCCCGCATCGGGCGTCGGCGCGTCGAGACGCCGCAGGCCGCCCAGCAGCTCGCCCTCCGCGAACCACTCGCGGTCGTCGGGGTGGCAGGCCAGGACGGGGGTGCCGGTGGTCGGGCGGCGTACGCCGGTGCGCGAGACGGTCTTCTCGGCGAGCGTGTTGACCAGGGTGGACTTGCCCGCGCCGGTCGAGCCGGCCACCACGATGAGCGCGGGAGCGGTGCTCGTCCTCACCCTGGGCAGCACGTAGCCCTCAAGCTGGGCCAGCAGGTCGGCCTGTGCCTGCCTGGCCTCCTCCACGCCCGGCAGGTCGAGCCCGAAGCGCAGGTCGGCGATGCTCTCGCGGAGGGTGCCGAGCGCACTCATCAGCGTTTCGGCCGCCTCCGCCGGCAACTCCTCACCGACCGCCTGACCGGCCGGCTCTTGGCCGCCGGCCTGCTCGGGCTTCTTTGTCACCTCGTCGCCACCCGCGACATCCGAACCGCGTGACACCTCGTCGCCGCGGACGTCCGAACCGCGTGACATCTCGTCGTCGCCGCCGGTGATGTCCGTAGCATCCGGCGTCCCGTCGGCTCGGGGGGCGTCGGAGCCGGCATCGCCACGGGGGCCCGCGTGACCGATCGTCGCCGTGCCGGCGGTCGGTGACGGCTCGTCGGCCGCTTCGAACTGGCCGGCCCTCGCCTGCTTGGCGCTGGCTTTTGGTACGCCGCCCTTCGCGGGTACGTCCGCCTCGCCCGGCTGCCG
Organism: Nonomuraea longispora; assembly: GCF_004348345.1. Lineage (GTDB taxonomy): Bacteria > Actinomycetota > Actinomycetes > Streptosporangiales > Streptosporangiaceae > Nonomuraea > Nonomuraea longispora. The sequence continues at coordinate 725 of NZ_SMJZ01000353.1, read as the reverse complement.
GCTCGCCGCCGGAGCACCCGGTTTCCCGGGCACGCCGGGCTTCCCCGGTTTGCCGCCTGGCGCGGAGGCGCCGGGCTTCACAAAGGTGCCGGTCGTTGTCGTGGGGTCCCGGGGTTCGTCTCCGGTCTGACGCTCCGGCTCGTCGGCCGATGGCTCGCCGGAGTGCGGCTCACCCGGCGGTCGCTCGCCGGTGGACCGTTTGGCGGGTCGCATGCCTTGGGGGGAACGCCTGCCGGGGGAACGCTTTCCCGACGGACGGCCGCCCGGGAAACGGTCGCCCGAGGACGGCGTACCAGTGGTCTGCTCGCCACCGGGCTCGTCGTGCTGGGCTGCGGCTTCGTCTCGGGTCGCCGGCTCGGTGCGTGCGTCGCTGGTGGCGCCTTCCGCGGTGACCTCGCGCTCCGCCGGGGAGCGGCCGTCGCCGCCCCGTCCCTTCGCGGCCTTGGCGCCGGACGGTCCTTCGGACGCCGGATCGCCGACCGTGGCGCGTGCGGAAGGCGTACTTTGTGCTTCCGGCCTGCCCCGGACGGCGGGCCTGCGGGCGAAGAGGCTGGGGCGAGCGGGCGGCTCGTCCTGCGCCGCGGGCTCGGATCCGGTTTCAGGTCCCGCGCCGGTTTCTGTCGCAGAACCGGCAGGGTGACCGCCTGCGGGCTCGGCACCGGCACCAGGCTTCGGGCGGGCGGCGGGTGCCGCTCCGGCTCCGGGCATGGGGCGGGCCTGGGGGC
>NZ_SMJZ01000352.1 GCF_004348345.1 Nonomuraea longispora | reverse complement strand
GATCGGTTGCAGGGCGGGCACCTCCTCGGGCGCGGCGGCGTCGCCGTGGACGTGCAGGTCGGGGCGGAAGGCCGTGAGGTAGGCGGACCGGTCGCGGAAGGTGGCGGCCAGCGCGTCACCGTAGTCGATCAGCTCCCTGTGGGCGTGCCTGCGGGGCTCGTAGCGGGCGTAGAGGAGCCGGTCGAGCAGGTCGTGGTCGCCGCCGGCCGCGCAGATGACGTCGGCCAGGATCTCGGCGTCGTGCAGCGTGTAGCTCATGCCCATGCCCGTCATCGGGTGGCAGGCGAAGGCGGCCGAGCCGAGGAGCGCGGCGTTGCCCTTGTGGTAACCGGCCACGCGCAGCGACGACACCTTGATCCGCTGCCAGGTGGCGGGCTGCAGGACGTTGAAGGCGTCCGAGCTGTCGGTGACGAACCTTTTCAGCGTGTCGATGAGGAGGGGGATGCCGTCCTGGAAGATCTCCTTGTCGTCCTCGGGCGGCAGGCCGACGAACACCCTGGCCTGGTCCCTGTTGAGCGGGTAGAAGTAGGCCAGCCAGCCCTCGGAGCTGAAGTAGAGCCGGTTGCGCTGGGCGACGCTGGCGGTCAGCGGCACGGTGGCCACCCGCATCAGCAGCCGCTCGTACGGCATCGTCTGCTGCTCGATGTCGAGCGCCCTGCGTACGGCGGACTTGGTGCCGTCGGCGCCGATCACGACGCCGGCCCTCAGCGTGCGGCCGTCGGAGAGCGTCAACTCCTCCACCCGGCCGTCGCCGGTCGCGACGTCGTCGATGCTCGTGTCGAACCGGAACTCGACACCCTCCATGGCGCAGGAGGTGTAGATGAGCTCCACCAGTTCGCGGTAGGGGCGGATGATGAAGCCGCCGTCGGGGAAGCGGCATTCCCTGATGGGGTCGCCGTCGTGGTAGTAGCGGATGGTGTCACGCCTGAGGCCATGGCGTTCGACGAGGTCCGCCAGCCCGTGCCGGGCGAGCACGCGCCGGCCGGGGGGCTTGAGGAAGTCGGCGCCCGCGCTCGGGACCGAGGGTCCCTGCTCGATGACGACGACGTGCTGCCCGCGGCGGCCCAGTAACAGGGCGAGGAAGCAGCCGCCGAGTCCGGCGCCGACGATGGCCACGTCGCACGATGTGGTTGCCATGACGAGAGCCCTTCTGAATGGTTGAACTAGTTCGTACGCCCGCGGGTTCCGGCGAGCGGGCCTGTCTCGGCCGCCCGCGGCAGCGGGACCCGGCCCATCCGGGTGTCCACGGGGAGACCCTGCTGAGGAGCCGGTGGGGTGGTCGTGGGGGGTGTGCGGGTCTCGACTGGCAGCAGCGCGTCCGCCTCCGCCGCGACGGTGGCGAGGGTCGTGCGCAGTTCGAGCAGGAGCTTGCGCGGCACCTTGACCATGACGTCGCCCGGGTCGGGGCGCATCTTGGTGATCTTGGTGAGGGCCAGCGCGCCGATCAGCACGGAGATGGCCACGCACAGCGCGAGCGCGCCCGCCAGGCCGGCGAAGGGGCCGGTCATGAAGGGGTGGTCGATGACGATCGACACCACGGCGACCCCCACGGCGCCGCCGACCATGCGCGCCATGGTCGCCGAGCCGACGGCGGAGGCGTACTGGTGAGGGCTGGCGGCGAGGGTCGTGGCGACGGAGGTGCCGGGGGCGAGCGCGCCGACGCCGACCCCGACCACGACGCTGGCGATCAGGCCCCACACGGTGGGCCCCGACTGCACCAGCACGAGGACGCAGGCGCCGCCGCAGAGCAGCGAGCCCGCGTAGATCAGCCCGTAGGGGCCGATGCGCCTGACGAGCCGTCCGGCCAGGAAGCTCGACACGACGACGGCCACCGACGTGGGCGTCAGCCACATGGCCACTTCCAGCATGGGGTAGCCGAGGTGCAGCAGGTAGAGCGGCTGCACGGTCAGCAGCCCGTACGACAGCGCGCCGAAGCCCCAGGTCGCCAGCCAGCCCCAGACGAAGCGGGGCCGCCGCCACAGGGCCAGGTCGATCGCCGGGAGCCGGTGGCGCCTGGCCTGCGCGAGCGCGCCGCCCAGCAGGGCGACCGCGGCGAGCGTCAGCCACAGTACGTCCATGCCCCAGGCCATCGCCTTGGAGATGGCCAGTACGACGACCGCGATGCCGCCCGCGAGCAGCCAGGCGCCCAGCACGTCGGGAACGCCCTTGGCGCCGGACCTCTTGCCGGACGGGAGCCAGGCGCAGGCGATCAGCAGCGCGATGCCGATGACGACGTCGGGAATGAACAGCGCCCGCCAGCCGACGGAGGCGGCCAGCCAGCCGCCGCCCGCCTGCATGAGCAGGCAGCCGAGGCCGGACGCGGAGCTCCACAACGCGATCGCGCCGCGCCGCTCCGATTCCGGCAGCTCTCCCAGCAGCAGTCCCAGGCTGGCGGGGATCATCGCGGCCGCTCCCGCGCCTTGGACCGCCCGCGCCGCCAGCACGTAAGACCAGGGCTCCACGGCGACGGCGGCGATGCCGCCCAGCACGAACACGACGAGGCCGACGGCCAGCACCCGCCGGCGGCCGAACAGGTCGGCCCACCGGCCGGCGGTGGCCAGCAGCGCCGCGATCGGGATGAACGCCGCGCTGGTCAGCCAGACCAGGTCACCGAGCGGCATGCCCGCGCCGGCGGGCGTGTACCGCAGCACTCCGACTGCCAGGGTGGTGGCCGTGGTGTCGGCCATCACCGTCAACATGACACCCGCACCGACCAGCCGCAGCATCACGCCGTGTCGGCGGTCTGCGCCGGCCGTGCTCGATCCCCGGACGGCCGCTGGTGACGAACGCACGTGGTTCCTCCATCTTCACTGTCGATCGTGGATCGCCCCGCCGCCTGGCACACTCCGGCTGTGCGGACGGCGGAGCCTGACGGGTGGGGGTCAGGCGCCGTACCGGCCGGGCGAGAGCAGGCCGTCCGGGTCGAGCGCCGTCTTGAGCCGGTGCAGCATGCCGAGGCTGGCGGTGCTGGTCTCGGACCAGACGTCGGCGGCCGCGTGGTCGATGTCGGAGCGGTAGATGGCGCAGCCGTTGGCCCGCAGGACGCAGCTGCCGTCGTTGCGGAGCTGGTGCGCCCGGTGCGCGGCGTCGGGCGCCCCGCGTTCGAAGAAGATCTGCATGACACCGTTGGCCATGTGCCTGCTGACCAGGTTCCACTCGACCATGAGGGCGGTGGTGTGGGCGTCGACGGCCGTCTGCAGCGCGGCCAGGACGTGCTCGGTCTTCCGCGCGTGCATCGGCAGCAGCGGCAGCAGCGCGAGGAAGCCCATCGGGCCCTCGTCGATCTGGTCGCATGCGGTCACGCCGAGCGCGTTGTGCACGCCCAGGCAGGTGGGGATGCCCTGCGACATGAGCGCTCTGGCGTAGAGCGGGTCGCCGGCGTCCACCTCGGCGGCGTCGATCACCCGCAGCGCCTCGGCGCCCTCCACCTCGATCAGCGCCTTGCGCAGCAGTTCCTCGGCCAGTTCGACCGTGGCGTCGCTGCCCATGAGCGGCCCGAGGATGGTGAACATGCCGGGGTCGACGCCCGCGGGCAGCACCCAGTCGCCGCGGCTCGGCGTGAGCGACAGCTCGCGCACCCGCATCAGCCCCTCGGCCGGGTTGCCGCGGCGCAGGAACCCGGTCATCGCGCCGACCGCGGTGCCGACCTGGTCGCGCGGGATGCGGCCGTGCACGAGGGCGATGGTCTGCGGGCGCGGCACGAGCGAGACGGCCATGGCGGTGACGACGCCCAGGTTGTGCTGGACGAACGAGGACGTCAGGTCGGGCCCGGCGACGCGGCCGTGGTAGCGCCCCGCGGGGTCCAGCCCGCCGGTGGTGACGACACTGCCGTCGGCCAGCACGGCCTCGATCCCGGCGACGTCGTGCACGCGGGAGCGGATGCAGCCGTCGCCGCGGTCGAGCGCGTTGCCGATGACGGAGGTGTCGGCGCACGACGCGGTGACGTTCAGCATCCACGGAGTGCCGCGCAGCACTTCGGCGAGCTGCGCCTGGGTCACTCCCGGCTCGATGACCGCGAAGCCGGCCTCCAGGTCGAGGCTGCGTACGCGGTTCATGCCGCTGAGGTCGACGACCAGGTTGTCGTCCGTGACCGGCATGGCCGAGCCCATGCCCCAGTTCCTGCCGGTGCTGATCGGGTAGAGGCGGCGCCTGGCCGTCATGGCCTGGCGTACGAGGGCGCGTACCTCGTCGAGCGTGCGCGGCGTCTCGATGCCCGCCAGGGAGCGAGGCTGGTGTCCCCCGACGTCACGCGACCTCAGCTCCGGTCGCGACAGATCCTGCATGACTCTCCTCAAAGATCAGATATCGCTCGATGGGGGCACACTTCAGGCAGTGTGCTGGAGCAGGTCGTCGATGGAGCCGATGGCCTGGTTGGACATCTCCCTGATCTCGAGCAGCCGCTGCTCCACGTACTCGCCGGACTCGCCGGGCTCGTGCGGCTCGTACGGCTCGTAGGGCGGGAAGGTGTCGGGGAGGGTGAGGGGGTGGCGCGGCCCGGTC
>NZ_SMJZ01000351.1 GCF_004348345.1 Nonomuraea longispora | reverse complement strand
CAGCTGTGTATAAGAGACAGGGCGGGGGGCGTACGCGGCCATGATCTGCGCGCCCTGCTCCTCCGGGACCGGCGCGGCGGTGGCCTGCACGGCGCGTCCGCCCACGTGCAGGGTCACCTCGGGGGTGGCCATGACGTTGCGATACCAGTCGGCTCGCCGCCCGAACCCGGAGGCCGCCACGTAACCCCGCTCGTCGTGCTGGACGACCTCGACGACGGCCCGGCGGGGCCGGCCGGAGACGCGACCGGTGTGGGTGAGCAGCATGATCCGCTGTCCCAGCAGCCGGCCCAGTCCGACCCGGTACAACAGGATGGGAAGGCGCCACAATGTGCGGCGTAGCCCGGTCGGTGGCGCGGGCCTCTTGACGATCTCCATACCGGTTCCTCTCCGTGTCGGCCGCGCTCACGAGGGAGTCTTGGCCAGCAGGTTCTCCACCGCGGACAGTGCCGCGCCGACGGGCAGGTCGCCGTCGATCATGTGGTGCAACATCAGCCCGTCGATCGCCGCCACGACCAGGGTGGCCACCCCGTCCAGGCGGTCGCGCGGCCAGGCGGCATGCGCCTCGCGCAGGCGCCCGGCGATCAGGCCGCGAGCCTGGCGCAACTCGTCGCGGAGCACCACGCCCAGCGCCGGATCGCGGGTGGCGCCCGCGATCAGCTCGGCGGCCAGCCGGGTCGTCTGGTCGTCGCCGGTCGCCTGGGGCAGCAGGCGCCGCACGGTCGCCAGGGCCGCGCGCTCGTCCGCGGCCTGCGTGAGCTCGGTGACCAGCGGGCCGAGGATGAGCTCGGTGGCCTGACGGAAGATCGCGGTGTGCAGCCCGGCCAGCCCGCCGAAGTGGTAGTGGATCAGGCCGGGGTTGGTGCCGGCCCGCTGGGCCACGGCGCGGGTGGTGACCCCCTGCCAGCCGTCGTCCCGCAGCAGGGCGATGCCGGCCGCCACCAGTTGCTCGCGGCGGCGATCCCCGCGCACCGAATTTGGTCGGTCGGCCAAGTTGGTCATACGGCCAAACTAGCAGAGCGGGGACTGGGCGCGGAACGCGATCGGCCGCAGGCCAGCCACGCCGCCTTCCTCGCCACGCTGGTGGAGGCCCCAAGGCCATCTGCCGGGTGGCCGAACGAAGGCCGCTTCGCCTCGCTCGTGCCCCGGTGTACGACCCGGACGGGCCCGGCGTGCACGCTCGACGCCCACGCCGTCGTGGACGACGGTGACTGGGCCACGATCGGCACCTACCCCTTCACCCGCAAGCGCGGGTACTCGCACACTCTCTGGACGGCCTGCCGGAGCTGGATTCCGACCGGTTCGAGGCCTACCTCGACTCGTCGGCATGCACACCGTCACCGAGGCGGCGCCCATCCTCCAGGACGAACCGCGCCGCGCCACAGGCTGACGCGGGGCCGTGGCGCGGCGGCGCCGCGCCACGGCCCACGGTGGATCAGCTCGCGCTGCAGGAGACCGACGGCCAGGTGTGGTTGCCGTTGTGCTGGATCGTCACACCCCAGTTGTTGCCGTTGCCGTTGGGCCTGGCGCTCAGGACCTGGGAACTGGGATAGGTGGCGCTGATGTTCCAGGTCGCGATGATCTTCGCCGGGGACGGAACGTTCATCGTCACGGTCCAGTTGCTGGAGCCGCTGACGTTGACGGACAGGTTGTAGCGATCGCTCCACTGCTGGCCCGCCGACAGCGTCGCGGTGCAACCGCCAGGGTTACCCGGGTTGCCGGGGTCGGGGTTGCCTCCGCCGGAGCCGATCGTGATGTTGGAGTTTCCGCTGCTCTGGTAACCCTCGGTCGCGAGGATCATGTAGTCGTGGTTGCCGAGGTTCATGCCCTGGCGGGCCCACGCGTCGAAATGGTTGCCCGAGGTGATGCTCCCGCCGGTCCTCTTCGACTGCCGGACGCTCCAGTACTGGTCGAACGTCCTGGTGCCCTCGATGGAGGGGGCGTCGTACCGCGTCGTCTTGTAGATGTCGTACGTGCCGCCGTCGCTGGTGACCGTGCCCCTGTACTCGCCAGTCGGCCGGTAGGTGCCCCAGTTGTCGACGATGTAGTACTCGATGAGCGGGTTCCTGGTCCACCCGTAGAGCGTCAGGTAGGCGTTGCCGGACGGATTGAAGCTGCCCGAGTAGCTCACGGTCCTGCGTCCGCCGGTGCTCCAGCCCTTGCCGGCGACGAAGTTCCCGGTGTTCCTCCATGAGGTGCTGTAGTTGCCGCCGGAGCCCAGCTCCATGGAGACCGTCCCGGGGGCGTCGGTCCAGAACGAGTAGAAGTAGCCGTTGTTGGTGCCGGTCTGGTTCGACGTGATGGCCGCGTTGGCGGCCGACGGCAACATCGCGGTGGCCAGGGCCAGCACCACGGCTCCGGCACGGGCGGCGAACAACCTGACGCGGCCGCGTCGGCGGCGGTGGGGGGCGTCGTTCATGTGCGTGCTTCCTCCTCGTGAGGGCTCGCTTGGGGGGCAGGCAGCGACAGTGTTCGTCCGCGCCCGGCGGGCTGTCAACGACGCCCGGCCGAACCCGCGCCTCCACCCGGCCCGCGGCCTTCCTTTCGGGCATCACACCTGGTCAGTTGTACGCCGTGCCGATCTCCCCGAACCCAGCGGATGAAACTTTCACTGATATTCCGAAACATTCGGAACGCTCCCCGGCGCGCGGTCGGCGATCACCAGGTTCCGTCGGCGGCGACGTCCACGACCCAGACGACGCCGAAACGGTCCTTGAGCATCCCGTAGAGCGCGGACCACTGCGCGGGCTCCAGCGGCCGCACGACGTCGGCTCCTTCCGAGAGCCTCTCCCAGTACGCGGTGATCTCCTGCGTGGTCTCACCGCGGAGGGAGAGGAAGAAGGAGTTCTCGCCCTGGTCGTACGGCAGGTGCGAGGGCACGTCGTACGCCATCACGTGGAAGCCGTCATCGGCGAGCACCTGGCCCCACATCACCCGGTCCGCGTCGGCGGCGTCCTGCACGTTCCCGGCGTCCCTGTACGTGACGACGGCGAGGCCGCCACCGAACACGGACCGGTAGAACTCGAGCGCCGCGCGGGCGTCGCCCCGGAAGTTGAGATGGGCCGCGGACTTGACGGTCATTTCCTGACTCCTGACCTGAGAATCGTCGTTGTCGAGCGCCGTCGTCCGGCGCGAGACCCCACCGTGGCACGGGAAGCGGTCAGGATGTGGCCTCTACTCGGGGCACCATGGGAGCCATGCAGAAGACCTCGGCGCGACTGCTGTCGCTGCTCTCGTTGCTCCAGGCCCGCCGGGACTGGCCGGGGGCGCTGCTGGCCGAGCGGCTCGACGTCAGCCCGCGCACCGTGCGCCGGGACGTCGACCGCCTGCGCGAGCTCGGCTACCCCATCGTCGCCTTCAAGGGACCGGACGGCGGCTACCGCCTCGACGCGGGCTCGGAGCTGCCTCCGCTGCTGTTCGACGACGAGCAGGCCGTCGCGCTGGCCATAGCGCTGCAGACCGCGGCCGCCACCACTGGCGCCGGCATCGAGGAGGCCGCGGCGCGTGCGCTGAGCACCGTCCGGCAGGTGATGCCCGCACGGCTGCGCCGCCGGATCGACACCTTCCAGGTCACGCCCGTCGAGCGGCCGGCGGCCCGGCCGGGCACGCGGGCCGGCGGTGGCGTGCTCATGGCCCTCGGCGCCGCCATCCACGGCCGCGAGGTGCTGCGCTTCGACTACGCTCCGGCCTCCGCGCCGGAGGCGCAGGGGGACGCGATGCCGGAGCCGCCGCGCCGGGTGGAGCCCCATCACCTCGTCACGTGGGGCGGGCGCTGGTACCTCGTCGCGTGGGACCTCGACCGCGAGGACTGGCGTACGTTCCGCGCCGACCGGATCGCCCCGCGCACCCCAGCGGGGCCGCGCTTCGCCCCGCGCGAGCTGCCCGGAGGCGAGGTGGCCGCCTTCGTGGCCGCCCGGTTCTCGGGTTCGTACGGCTCGGGCGGCTGGCCCTGCCGCGGCGACGTGATCCTCAGGGCGCCCGCCGCCGAGGTGTCCCGCTTCACCCGCGACGGTGTCGTCGAAGAGCTGGGGCCGGACCGCTGTCGGCTCGTCCTGGGCTCGTGGTCGTGGATCGGCCTGGCCGCCGCCATCGGCAGGTACGACGCCGACATCGAGGCCGTCGCTCCCGGCGAGCTCAAGGACGCCTTCGCGCGCCTGGCCCGCCGATACGCCGGCGCCGTGGGCGGGCGAGTTGACGAGCCGGATGCGGCTGTGACATCCTGAATGTGGCAGTGAGGTTGACACTTATATTAAGTGTGGACATTCGTTTCCCTTTTGCGTTATGCTGCTTCCTTGCGCTGCCTCCTGACGGCCCGGCCCACGCCGGGCGTTTGGCGTGCGCGCAGTTCGATTCCATCCGTGTCCACCGGAAGGACATCTGTTGGCAGCCTCGCGCAACGCCTCCGCCGTACCCGCTGGTCCCCGTCGCGTGTCATTTTCGCGCATCCAGGAGCCTCTCGAAGTTCCTGACCTTCTCGCTCCGCAGACCGAGTCGTTCGATTGGCTGCTCGGCAACGAGAAGTGGAAGGCCCGGGTAGAGGCGGCTCGCCAGGCCGGGCGCAGGGACGTCCCGACCCAGTCGGGTCTCGAAGAGATCTTCGAAGAGATC
>NZ_SMJZ01000350.1 GCF_004348345.1 Nonomuraea longispora | reverse complement strand
GGGCGGGTGGCGTCATGCCGGGTCCCACCGGGCCGGTGCGGTGCGTAGGGTCGTCGGCGGGAGGAGGTGCCGCGGTGGGCTCTGATCGGGAGCTCGTCTCGCCCGACGCCGAGGGCGACGAGCTGCAGATCGAGGCGGCGCTCAGGCCCAAGCGGCTCGGTGAGTTCATCGGCCAGGGCCGGGTGCGCGAGCAGCTCTCCCTCGTGCTCGAAAGCGCGTTGCGGCGGCAGCGGCCCCCCGACCACGTGCTGATGAGCGGCTCTCCCGGGCTCGGCAAGACGACTCTGGCGATGATCATCGCGGCCGAGCTGAACGCGCCGCTGAGGATCACCTCGGGTCCGGCCCTCGAACGCGCGGGCGACCTCGCGGCCATCCTGTCGACACTGGCCGAGGGCGAGGTGCTGTTCATCGACGAGATCCACCGGATGGCCAGGCCCGCCGAGGAGATGCTCTACCTCGCGATGGAGGACTTCCGGGTCGACATCGTCGTCGGCAAGGGCCCGGGGGCCACCGCCATCCCGCTCGACATCGCGTCGTTCACCCTGGTCGGCGCCACGACCAGGGCCGGGCTGCTGCCCGCGCCGCTGCGCGACAGGTTCGGCTTCACCGCTCACATGGACTTCTACGAGGTCGGCGAGCTGGAGCAGGTGCTCTACCGGTCGGCGAAGCTGCTCGGCGTCGGCCTGCCGGACGACGGCGCCCACGAGATCGCCAGGCGGTCGAGGGGCACGCCCCGCATCGCCAACCGGCTGCTGCGGCGGGTGCGTGACTTCGCCGACGTGCGCGCCGACGGGGTGATCAACCGGGAGATCGCGGCGGCGGCGCTCAACCTTTATGAAGTTGACGCAGAAGGGCTCGACCGGCTCGACAGAGCGGTGCTCGGCGCGCTGCTGAAGAAGTTCGGCGGCGGTCCCGTGGGGTTGTCGACCCTCGCGGTCGCCGTGGGCGAGGAGCCCGAGACGGTCGAAGTGGTGGCCGAGCCGTTCCTCGTACGCCAAGGTCTGCTGGCCAGAACGCCGCGCGGCCGGGTCGCGACCGCGGCCGCGTGGACCCATCTCGGCATGACCCCACCACCGGACGCATTCGGAGCGCCGCTTTTCGACTGATCACAAAACGGTTGCAACCGTTTCAATATGGGAACTTCCCCGCGCGCCGAAACGCTGCTTCGTTGCCGCGTTTCGCAACAAGCGCCTACACTCCGTGGCTTGGCTGGCTGTGTAGGCTGACGGCCCGAGTGGCGCGGTCCGACGCGACGCACGGAATTTCCGGCGCGAGGCCGGTGTCAACTCCTTGTACGACAATGGAAGGTCGCCCCTTATGGACATGGGACAACTCGGAAGCATCCTGCCGCTGATTCTCTTGGTGGTGGTGTTTTACTTCCTGCTGATCCGCCCTCAGCGCAAGCGCCAGCAAGAGGCGGTCAAGATGCAGAACTCCCTCACTCCGGGTACGCGCGTCATGACCACGACGGGCCTGTTCGGCACGGTCGTCACGGTGGACAATGAGGACGTCGTTCTCGAGGTCGCCCCCGGTGTCGAGACCCGCTGGGTGAAGGCCGCCATCGGCCGAGTCGTCACGCCCGGCGACGCCCCCGCAGGTGACGAGGCCACCGAGGTCGCCACGTCCGAGGAGGACAGGAACGAGTCCGAGGCCGCCGTGGATCGCAACGGAGACCAGGGCTCCAGCACCAAGAAGTCCTGACTAAGCTTCTGCGACAAACCTCTATCTGAAAGAACTGACGACCAGTGGCCCGACCGACCAGCCGCCACAGCCGACCGGGGCGTACGCTCCTGGTGCTTCTGGCGCTCATCCTCGCCCTGGGCGGGACGATGTTCCTGCAGCAGGCGTACACGCCCAAGCTGGGGCTAGACCTCGCCGGCGGCACGACGGTGACTCTGTCGCCCGTGACCCAGAACAACGCGGCTCCTCCGGAGGAGATTCTTGACCGGGCGGTCAACATCATCCGCGACCGGGTCAACGGCACCGGCATCTCCGACGCGGAGGTCGCCAAGTCCGGCGACAACATCATCATCTCCATTCCGGGTGTCGGTCAGAACGAGGCCATCAAGCTGGTCGCGACCACCGCGGAGCTGCGTTTCCGCCAGGTGCTCGCCATGGAGGCCACGCAGGCCCCGGCGGACCTGGCCACCAACGCGCCGACGCCGAGCGCCTCTCCCTCGGGCGCCACGTCGGGTGAGCCTTCCGACTCGCCGGCTGAGTCTTCGGCTTCCGACCCGGCCAAGCCGCAGGCCTCTGAGCCCGTCAGGCCGCCGACGTCCCCGGCGAGCGGTGCGCCGCAGCCGAGCACGTCGCCCACGGGCAAGGCGTTGTCGTCGGCGCTGACCGCGCCGACGCCGAGCACGTCGGCCGAGCCGTCCGCCAGCCCGAAGGGGCAGGACAAACGGGGCACCAAGGACGGGAAGTCCACGCCCGCGCCGAGCGACGACCCCAGCCAGCCCCCGGCGGACGACCCCGCCACCGCGGGCCTGAACACCGAGGGCATCGACCCCGCGGTGCTGGCCCAGTTCAAGAAGCTCAACTGCGCCGACCCCGCCAACCGCGGGCAGGGCGTCCAGGACGACCCCAACAAGCAGTACGCCGGCTGCGAGAGCGACGGCAGCTTCAAGTACGTCCTCGACGTCGCCAAGGTCGTCGGCACCGACATCGACACCGCCTCGGCGGGCGTCCGCCAGGGCACCACGGAGTGGGTCGTCCAGCTCGACTTCAAGAGCAAGGGCGCCGGCGAGTGGAGCAAGCTCACCACCGCCGCTTACAACTCCCAGGAACCGCGCAACAAGGTCGCGGTCGTGCTCGACGGCGTGGTCATCACCGCCCCCAACATCATCAGCCCGATCCCGGGGGGCCGCGCGGAGATCACCGGCGGCTTCGACCAGGCCAGCGCCACCACACTGGCCGACCAGCTCAAGTACGGTGCGCTGCCGCTGAAGTTCCAGCGCAGCTCCGTCGACACCGTCTCCTCGACCCTCGGCCAGGACCAGCTCGAAGGCGGCCTGGTCGCCGGCCTGATCGGCTTGGTCCTGGTGGTCCTCTACTGCATGCTCTACTACCGCGGCCTCGGCGTCGTGGCGGTGCTGAGCCTCGTGGTGGCCACGGTCATCACGTACACGTCGGTGGTGGTGCTCGGGCACAACGCCGGCTTCCGCCTCTCGCTGCCCCACATCATCGGCCTGGTCGTCTCCATCGGCATCACCGCCGACTCCTTCATCGTCTACTTCGAACGCATACGCGACGAGATGAAGGAAGGGCGGCGAACCCTCCGCTCGGCCGTCGAGGTGGCCTGGGTCCGTGCCAGGCGCACCATCCTGATCGCCGACGCCGTCATGTTCATCGCCGCGGTCGTGCTGTACTTCCTGGCGGTGGGCGGCGTCGCCGGGTTCGCGTTCGCGATGGGCCTGACCACGCTGATCGACGTCGTGGTGGTGTTCCTGTTCACCAAGCCGTTCATCGCTTCGCTGGCGAGGGTGAAGTTCTTCGCCAAGGGGCACCCGCTGTCCGGCCTCGACGCCGAGCGTATGAGCGAGGTCGGCTCGACCGGCCGCACGACCACTCCGCAGGAGGCCTGAGATGGGACTGGGGCGTCGCCTCTACCGCGGCGAGATCGACGTCGACTTCGTCGGCAAATGGCGGCTGTGGTACGGCCTGTCCGGCCTGCTGCTCGCCGTCTCGCTGGCCGGAATGCTGTTCAACGGGCTCAACCTGGGCGTCGAGTTCAAGGGCGGCACGATCTTCTCGTTCAAGTCCCAGCAGGCCACGGTCGAGCAGGTGCGCGAGTCCGTGCTCGACCAGGGCGTGCACCAGGTGATCGTCCAGCAGGCGGGCACCGACGGCTGGCGGGCCACCACCGAGAGCCTGCCGGAGGACACCCGCGTCCAGGTGCAGAGCGAGATCGCCAAGGACTTCGGGGTTCCGGCCGACCAGGTGAGCATCCAGGCCATCGGCCCGTCCTGGGGCGGTGAGGTCTCCCAGCAGGCCTGGATCGGCCTGGGCGTGTTCATGCTGGCGATCATCCTGTACCTGTCGATGGCGTTCGAGCCGAAGATGGCGCTGGCCGCGATCGTCGCGCTCATCCACGACCTGGTCATCACGGCCGGCGTCTACGCCTGGTCGGGCTTCGAGGTCACGCCCGCGACGCTGCTGGGCTTCCTGACCATCCTCGGATACTCGCTCTACGACGCGGTCGTGGTGTTCGACATGATCAAGGAGGTCACGGCCAAGCTGGGGCACACGTCCAAGCAGACCTACTCGATGGCCGCCAACAACGCGCTCAACCACACGCTGATCCGGTCGCTGAACACCTCGCTGGTCGCGATCCTGCCGGTGGCCGCGATCCTGTTCATCGGCACCACGCTGCTCGGCGCGGGCACGCTGAAGGACCTGTCGTTGTCCCTGTTCGTCGGCATGATCGTGGGCACCTACTCGTCGTTGTGCGTCGCCACGCCGCTGCTGGTGACGCTGAAGGAACGCGAGCCGCGCTACCAGGCCATCGCCAAGCGGCTGGCCTCCACGGGCGGCGGTGCCAAGACAGGGAAGAAGGGCGCCAGGACCGCCGCGGTCAAGGGCTGACCCACCCGCCTCCCACGACGCCCCTGCCCGGCACCGGGCGGGGGCG